>JAFAVZ010000015.1 GCA_019242175.1 Acidobacteriota bacterium | reverse complement strand
AGTTCCGCGCGCGCGATCTTCATCGCCGTCGGCACGCCGCCCCGTCCGGACGGTTCCGCCGATCTGCGCTACGTCGAAGAAGTCGCGCGGCAGATCGCCCAGCACATGAACGGGCCGAAGCTTGTCATCACCAAGTCCACCGTTCCGATCGGCACCGGCCGGATGATCGAGCGGATCATCGCGGAGTCGGGCACGCAGCACAAAGCGTCCATCGTCTCCAACCCCGAGTTCCTGCGCGAAGGCTCGGCGATCGAAGACTTCATGAAGCCGGACCGCATCGTCATCGGCGCCTCGGACGTCGAGTCGGCGGAGCTGATGAAGGAGATCTACGCGCCGCTGCACTACCTCGAGATCCCGTTCGTCGTGACGAACGTCGAGTCGTCGGAGCTCATCAAGTACGCGGCGAACGGCTTCCTCGCGACGAAGATCACGTTCATCAACGAGATCGCCGTCGTGTGCGACCAGGTCGGCGCGAACGTGCAGGACGTGGCGATCGGCATGGGCCTCGACTCCCGCATCGGTCCGAAGTTCCTCCAGGCCGGCCCCGGCTTCGGCGGCTCCTGCTTCCCGAAAGACACCTCGGCGATGGCCGACATCTCCCGCCGTCACGGCTACGAGTTCCAGATCATGGAGTCGGTGCTGCGCGTCAACGACGACATCAAGCAGCGCATGGTCGTGAAGATCGCCGACGCCCTCGGCGGCGACGTCAGCGGCAAGACGGTCGCGATGCTCGGCCTCGCGTTCAAGCCCGAGACGGACGACATGCGCGACTCGCCGACGATCCCGATCATCAAAGGCCTGCAGGCGAAAGGCGCGAAGATCCGCGCGTACGATCCGCAGGCGATGGAGAACTCGAAGTCGATCTTCGAGAACATCGAGTACTGCGACGACGCGTACGAAACGGCGGAAGGCGCCGACGTGCTCGTGATCGCGACGGAGTGGAACGCCTTTCGCGCGCTGAACTTCGATCGCATCAAGAAGGCCCTCACCCAGCCGGTCGTGGTCGACCTGCGCAACGTTTACGATCCGAACCGGATGAAGAGCGAAGGCTTCGAGTACCACTCGGTCGGCCGAGCCGCCGATCCGCGAAAGAAGGGACACTGACGTGGGCCGCGCACTAATCACCGGCGGCGCCGGTTTCCTCGGATCGCATCTCTGCGACCTCTTCCTCTCCCGCGGTCACGAAGTGATCTGCATGGACAACTTCATCACCGGCAACCCGGCGAACGTCCAGCATCTCTTCGGCCGCGACGGCTTCAGCTTCGTGAAGTACGACGTGACGAATTACATTCACGTCGACGGCCCGCTCGACTACGTCCTCCACTTCGCCTCGCCGGCCAGTCCGATCGACTACCTCGAGAAGCCGATCCAGACGTTGAAGGTCGGCTCGCTCGGCACGCACAAGACGCTCGGCCTCGCGCTGAACAAACGCGCGCGCTACCTGCTGGCCTCGACCTCCGAGACGTACGGCGACCCGCTCGTGCATCCGCAGAAGGAAGACTACTGGGGCAACGTGAACCCGGTCGGCCCGCGCGGCGTGTACGACGAGGCGAAGCGATTCGCCGAGGCGATGACGATGGCGTATCACCGATTCCATGGCGTGGAGACGCGGATCGTCCGCATCTTCAACACGTACGGCGAACGGATGCGCATCAACGACGGCCGCGTGGTGCCCGCGTTCATCAGCCAGGCGCTGCGCGACGAGCCGCTGACGGTCTTCGGCGACGGCTCGCAGACGCGCTCATTCTGCTACGTCTCCGATCTCATCGAAGGCATCTATCGCCTGTTGATGTCCGACGAACGGCTGCCGACGAACATCGGCAACCCGAACGAGATGACCGTGCTCCAGTTCGCGGAGGAGATCAAACGCCTGACCGGCACGAACGCCCCGATCGAGTTCCGCCCGCTGCCCGAGGACGACCCCAAGATCCGCCGCCCGGACATCACGAAGGCCAAGACGCTCCTCGGATGGCAACCCGTGGTACCTCTCGCCGAGGGGCTGTCGAAGACGATCGACTACTTCCGCAGCGTGGTCTAGAAAAATGTAGGGCCGGCTCTCCAGCCGGCCCAGTATCGACATCGGGCCGGCTGGAGAGCCGGCCCTACATTTTCTATCTAGTCCCGGACGATCGTCTCTTCGCGCCGCGGTCCCGTCGAGATGATCGACGCCTTGGCCTCGGTCTCGTCCTCGATGAACTTGATGTAGTCCTTCGCGGCCTGCGGCAGATCGTCGAACGACGTGATGCCGACCGTCGACTGCTTCCAGCCCTTGAACGTGCGATAGACGGGCTTGTAGTCGTCGTGGGCGACGGCGAAGGCGGGGAACGTCTTCCACTTCTCGCCGTGCACGTTGTACTCGACGCAGACCGGGATCTCCTCGAACTCGTCGAGCACGTCGAGCTTCGTCAGCGCGATGGTATCGATACCGTTCAGCATGGCGGCCGTGCGCACGACGGGAAGGTCGAGCCAACCGCAGCGGCGCGGGCGTCCAGTCACGGTGCCGAATTCGTTCCCGCGGCTGCGGAGATGCTCGCCCTGTTCGTCGTTCAGCTCCGTCGGGAACGCCCCGCCGCCCACGCGCGTCGTGTACGCCTTCGCTACGCCGATCACTTCGTGGATGTGCTTCGGAGCGACGCCGAGGCCGGTGCAGACGCCGCCGACGATGGTGTTGGAGGAGGTGACGAACGGGTACGTGCCGTGGTCGATGTCGAGCATCATCCCCTGCGCGCCTTCGAACATCACGCGCTTGCCGGCCCGGATCTGGTCGTTGATCAGCACCGTGCCGTTCGTGATCCGCTCGGCGAGCACTTCGCCGTATTTGAGGTAGGCGTCGTAGAGCTGGGCGGGATCGAAAGTCTCCCGGCCGTAGACGATTTGCAAAACGGGATTCTTTTCGGCACAGGCGAACTCGATCTTGTGCTTCAGGACCTCGGGATCGAGAAGGTCCGCCACGCGGATGCCGTAGCGCGCGACTTTCGACTCGTACGCCGGGCCGATGCCGCGGCCGGTCGTGCCGATGCGCGCCAGGCCGGCGGCCTCTTCGCGGGCCAGGTCGAGCGCGCGGTGATAGGGGAGGATGACGTGCGCCGCGTCGCTGATCTTCAGGTTCTCTTCGATGACGATGCCCGCCGCGCGCAGCCGCTCGATCTCGTCGAGGAGCGCCTCGGGATCGATGACCATGCCGTTGCCCAGAAGGCAGAGCTTGTCACGATGGATGATCCCGGAGGGGATGAGGCGAAGCGCGAAATGCTGGTCGGCGAACTTCACCGTGTGGCCGGCGTTGTGCCCGCCCTGGTACCGCGCCACGACGTCGAATTCCTCGCAGAGGAGGTCGACGAGCTTTCCTTTACCTTCGTCGCCCCACTGGGCGCCGATCACTGCGACATTTTTCCGTAGCTTCATGAAAGGGCGGAGCCTAGCACACCTCGGTCCGCGAATTGCTCGCCCGGCCTCGGGTGTTTATAGTCGTCGAGTAACGAGGAGCCGCCTCATGGATCTGAACGAGACCGTCGCCCCGCCCACCCCCGACCCGGTGTACTCCCCGACGCCGATCCCGGCCGACGAGTTCGTCCGGGGCATCGAGGAGATCAGCCAGGGCCTGATCACAAAGCAGAAGCTCTACGACTACCTGGTCACGTACCAGATCCGCCCCGAGGATCTCGAGCGCTACAAGACGTGGAGAACGGATCGGCACACGCGGAACAAGATCTTCCGCAACGACATGATCGAGGTGATGCTGATCTGCTG
>JAFAVZ010000570.1 GCA_019242175.1 Acidobacteriota bacterium | reverse complement strand
GATGACGGACTGCGAGCGCGTCATGGCCTCGAGGAGGTCGCGCGCGAGTTGGTTCACGCGCTCCCTCGACAGTCTATGCATGCCTGAATTGTAGAACCGTTAGTGGACGGGCTGCTCGCCTTCTTCCGCAGGGCCGCCATTCTCGGGCTCGTCTCCGGTCTCGCCGGTGTCCTTCTCGACGAGCTTGATCGCCGCCACCACCCGATCCGTCTCCTCCACGTTGAGCACGCGCACGCCCTGCGTGCTGCGGCCCATCGAGCGGATGCCGTTCACCGGCACGCGGATGATCATGCCCTGCTCGGTGATGAGCAGCACCTGCTCGTCGCCGTGCACGTGGGAGATGCCGGCCACCTTGCCGTTCTTCTCCGTGATGCGGATGTTCGTCACACCCATGCCGCCGCGGCTCTGAAGGCGGTACGCCGAGACCGGCGAGCGCTTGCCGAAACCGCGTTCGGTGATGGTGAAGATGTAGCCGCGATCGTCGGCGATCGCCTCGACCGACTCGTCGGTCTCGGCCTCGTCGTCGACTACCGTGTCCGCGACGTTCTCCGCCGCGTTCTCCACGGCGCCGTCCTCCGTCGCCACCGGAGGAGCCTCGGAGCCCGCGGGCAGCACGTCCATCTCGATCACGTAGTCGCCTTCGCGCAGCGAGATGCCTTTCACGCCGGCGGCGCCGCGGCCCATCGGGCGGACGTCGTCTTCGTGGAATCGGATCGCGCGGCCGTCGTGCGTCGAGATGAAGATCTCCGACTTGCCGTCCGAGAGCTGCACCGAGTAGAGATCGTCGCCTTCGTTGATGTCGATGGCGATGATGCCGGTCGTGCGCACGTTCGAGAACGCGCCGAGCTCCGTCTTCTTGATGCGGCCCGCGCGGGTCGTCATCACGACGTATTTGCCTTCCGAGAAGTCCTTCGTCGTGAGCAGCGCGCGCACGTTCTCGTTCGCCTCGACCTGCAGCAGGTTCACGATCGCCTTGCCCCGCGCGTTCGCGCCGACTTCGGGGATCGCGTGCACCTTCAGCCAATACAGCCGGCCGCGGTCGGTGAACACGAGGATGTACGAGTGCGCCGACGCGACAAAGAGATGCTCGACGATGTCTTCTTCCTTCGTCTGCATCCCGATGCGGCCCTTGCCGCCACGCCGTTGCGCGCGGTACAGCGAGAGCGGCGAGCGCTTGATGTAGCCGCCGCGCGACACGGTGATCACCATGTCTTCGTCCGCGATCAGATCCTCGATCGCGATCTCGCCCGGGTCATGGACGATCTCCGTCCGCCGTTTGTCGCCGTAGCTCTCTTTGATCTCGCGCAGCTCGGTCGAGATGATGTCCAGCACGAGCTGCTCCGACGCGAGAATCGCCTTGAGGCGGCGGATGAGCGCCTGCACTTCCTCGTACTCGGCGACGATCTTCTCGCGCTCCAGACCCGTGAGGCGCTGGAGGCGCATCTCGAGGATCGCCTGCGCCTGCACTTCCGAAAAGTCCCATCGCGAGATGAGGCCGCTCTTCGCTTCGGGCGGCGTCTGGCTGGAACGGATGAACGAGATCAGCTCGTCGAGGATGTCGAGCGCCTTGACCAGGCCTTCGAGGATGTGCGCGCGTTCTTCGGCCTTGCGCAGCTCGAAGCGCGTGCGGCGCACGACGATCTCTTTACGATGCTCCACGAAGTGGCGAAGCATCGTCGGGAGGTCCATGACCTCCGGCTTGTTGTTGACGATGGCCAGGAAGATGATGCCGAACGTCGTCTGCATCTGCGTGTTGCGATACAGATTGTTCAGCACGACCTCGGCTAACTCGTTGCGCTTCAGCTCCACGACGATGCGCATGCCTTCGCGGTCGGACTCGTCGCGCAGATCGGAGATGCCTTCGATGCGCTTGTCGTGCACAAGCTCCGCGATCTTCTCGATGAGGCGCTTCTTGTTCGTCATGTACGGAATCTCCGTCACGACGATCTGCTGTTTGTCGCCCTTCTTCGTGGTCTCGATTACCGCCCGCGCGCGCACTTGCAGGATGCCGCGGCCGGTCTTGTACGCCTCGTAGATTCCCTCGATGCCGTGGATGAAGCCGGCCGTCGGGAAATCGGGCCCAGGCATGACGGTCATCAGCTCCTTCACCGTCGCCTGGGGGTTCTCGATCATCATCAGCACGGCGTCGATGACTTCGCCGAGGTTGTGGGGCGGGATGTTCGTGGCCATGCCGACGGCGATACCGGACGAGCCGTTCACGAGCAGGTTCGGATACTTCGCCGGGAGCACGCTCGGCTCGCGTTCGGAGCCGTCGTAATTCGGGACCCAGTCGACCGTTTCCTTGTCGATGTCGTCCCGCATCAGCTCTTCGGCGAGGCGGGTGAGGCGAACCTCGGTGTAACGCATGGCCGCCGGGTTGTCGCCGTCGACGGAGCCGAAGTTGCCCTGGCCGTCGACGAGCCGATAGCGCATCGAGAACTCCTGGGCCATGCGGACCACGGAGTCGTAGATGGCGCTGTCGCCGTGCGGGTGGTACTTGCCCATCACGTCGCCGACGATGCGCGCCGATTTCTTGTACGCGCGTCCCGCCGTGTTGCCCTGCTCGTACATGCCGTAGAGGATGCGGCGATGCACGGGCTTGAGCCCGTCGCGCACGTCGGGCAACGCGCGTCCGATGATGACGGACATCGCGTAGTCGAGATACGACTTGCGCATCTCGTCTTCGATGTTGACCGGCAGGCGCTGGTCGTTGAAGTTCTGGTAGTCGTTATCGGCCATGTTCGTCTTGGAATGTAGGGGCCGGCTTCAGCCGGCCCGGACGGGCTGAAGCCCGCCCCTACACTCAGATGTCGAGGTTCTTCACTTCCAAAGCGTTGTCCTGGATGAACACGCGGCGGGGCTCCACCTGGTCGCCCATCAGCACCGTGAAAAGCTCCTCGGCGCCGACGGCGTCGGCGATCGTCACCTGGAGCAGGCGGCGCGTCTCGGGGTTCATCGTCGTCTCCCACAGCTGCTCGGGATTCATCTCGCCGAGACCTTTATAGCGCTGGATGGAGAGGCCTTTTTCGGCCAGCTTGTAGATCTGTTCGAGGAGGTCGTCGACGCCCACGAACGTCGTCGTGTCGTCATTGTGCTTCACCGTGTACGGCGGCAAGCCGAAGGCGGAGAGCTGCTCGAAAGCCTTCGTCATCTGCCGGAACTCGTACTGGCCGAGGAGGTCGTTGTTGATCGTGGCGCGACGGCCGGTGCCGTTGCCGCCGACGGAGAACTGCACCGAGTGCGTTTCGGTTTCTTCGTCGGTGATCGTGCGGACGTTCTCGAAGCCGGCGGCCGTCAACGCGCGCGCCAGCGACGCGACTTTTTCGGAGTCGGCGAGCGCCGCGCGATCGATGAAGCCTTCGGCGAAGAGAACGTCCAACGCCTCGCGCGGAGCGCCGCGGCCGGCGATCTTGCGGCCGTAGTTGCGGTACTCCTCCATCCGCTGGAGCATCGAGACGAGCGCCTCGCCGCGGATGGCCATGCCGGCCTGCGGCGCGACTTCCACCGACTCCGCAATGCGCGACAGAAGGAAGCGGGACTTCTCGCTCTCGTCCTTGAGGTACGTGTCCTTCTTGCCCTGCGTGACTTTGAACAGCGGCGGCTGGGCGATGAAGAGATGGCCCTGCTCGATCACGTTGCGCATGTGGCGGAAGAAGAACGTGAGGATGAGCGTGCGGATGTGCGAGCCGTCGACGTCGGCGTCCGTCATGATGATGATCTTGTGGTAGCGGAGCTTCTCGACCGAGAACTCGTCCGCACCGATGCCCGTGCCGAGCGCGGTGATCATCAAACGGATTTCTTCCGACGAGAGCATCTTGTCCAGGCGCGCCTTTTCGACGTTGAGGATCTTGCCTTTCAACGGCAACACGGCCTGGAAACGGCGATCGCGGCCCTGCTTCGCGGAGCCGCCTGCGGAGTCACCCTCGACGAAGTAGATCTCGCAGAATTTCGGATCGCGCTCCTGGCAGTCGGCGAGCTTGCCCGGCAGCGAGGCCGAGTCGAGCGCGCCTTTGCGGCGGGTGAGGTCGCGCGCCTTGCGCGCGGCTTCGCGAGCGCGCGCAGCTTCGACGATCTTGTCGACGATGCGCCGCGCCTCGCGCGGATGCTCTTCGAAGAATTCGCCGAGACGCTCGTTCACGACCTGCTCGACCCACGTTTTCACGTGCGAGGAGACGAGCTTGTCTTTCGTCTGCGAAGAGAACTTCGGGTCGCGGATCTTGATCGAGATGACCGAGGCGAGGCCTTCGCGGACGTCGTCGCCTTCGAGGGAGAGCTTCAGCTTCGCGGCGAGGCCGGTCTCCTCGACGTACTTGTTCACAGTGCGCGTCAGCGCGGCCTTGAAGCCCTGCAGATGCGTGCCGCCGTCGAGGTTCTTGATCGTGTTCGTGAACGTGTAGATGTTCTCGGTGTAGCCCTCGTTCCACTGCAACGCGATCTCGACCGCTTCGCCATCGCGCTCGTCGCGGATGAAGATCGGATCCTCGTGCAGCGGCACTTTCGCCTTGTTCAGATCTTTCACGAACGAGACGATGCCACCTTCGTAGCGGAACTCGTGATGCTTCTCGCTGCGCTCGTCGCGGATCTCGATGTGCACGCCGCTGTTGAGGAAGGCGAGCTCGCGGAGACGCTGGGAAAGCGTCTCGTAGTTCATCTCGGTGATGGAGAAGATGGTCGGGTCGGCCTTGAACGTGACGCGGGTGCCGCGCTGCGTGGTCTTTTCGCCCTTCTGGAGCGTGCCGACCGGAACGCCGCGCTCGAAGCGCTGGCGCCACACGAAGCCGTCGCGATGGATCTCGAGCTCGAGCCAGTCGGAGAGGAAGTTGACGACCGAGACGCCGACACCGTGCAGACCGCCGGAGACTTTGTACGAGTTGTTGTCGAACTTACCGCCCGCATGCAGCTCGGTCATGATGACCTCGGCCGCGGAGCGTCCTTCTTCCTTGTGGATGTCGACCGGAATGCCGCGGCCGTTGTCGTCGACGGTGACCGAGTTGTCGACGTGGATCGTGACGATCACCCGGTCGGCGTAGCCGGCGAGCGCTTCGTCGATCGCGTTGTCCACGACCTCGTAGACCATGTGGTGCAGGCCGGTGATGTCGTCGGTGTCGCCGATGTACATCCCGGGGCGTTTGCGCACCGCGTCGAGGCCTTTGAGGACCTTGATGTCCTCGGCGGTGTAATTGCCGTTGTCGGGAGTGATTTCGTCGTCCTTCGTGTAGTCGTCTGCCATCCGGTCACTTTCTGTGGGACGTTTTGCGGGGCGTTTCTCGCGAGGGGAGCGGGCGCCATCACGGCGGCCGAAATCGCGAGGGCAATTTGCCGCGGAATGTAACGCATTATTGTACTGCGAAATTGCGTTTTCAGGCGAAATCTCTTGACGCCGTAACTCTACCGTTTTCAACGGTTAAGCGGCGGTGCGGACCGGCCTCCAGCGCCTGGAGAAACGACTCCTTCGCGGAGGTGGCGAAGACCTGGGTCCGGACGGGCAAATTTGCGAGCAGGCTCTGCAGGATTTCGAGGTCCAGTTCGGCGTCCACGTCGTCCAGCAGAAAGATCGGCGTCTCGTCCATCCGCGCCCGGAAAAGCTCGATCTTCGCGAACTTGAGGAACAGCACGATCATCTTCAGCTCGCCCCCCGAAAGCACCTCCGCCGCAGGCCGGCCGTGGATCTCGAAGTCGAGGTGATCGCGTTGCGGTCCGGAGAGCGACATGCGCGCGCGGATCTCATCGCGCCGCGTCGCGCGGAGATCGGCGACAGCTGGGCGATAGATCATCTTCACGCCGCGCACGTGATAGTCGTGGCGCTCGACGATCTGCTCGAACGCGGACGCGAGTTGCTCGCAGTACGCGTTGCGTGCGACCGTCACGAGCTCCGCGGCAACGACGAACTCCTCGTCCCACGGATCGAGCATCGAGGCCGGTGACTCGCCGATGCCTACCGAATGCAGCAGCGCGTTTCGCTGCTTGAGCACGCGCGCGTAGCGGTTCAGCTGATCGAGATGCGCGGGGTTGATGCTCGCCACGCCGCGATCGAGAAAGCGCCGCCGTTCTTCCGGCGCGCCGCGCAGGATCTCCAGCCGCGCGGCCGAGTAGGCGAACACGGTCGTCGCATTGAGATATCGCGAGAGCGTCACGCGTTCGCCGTTGATCATCAGTACGCGTTTGCTCGACTCGCTCTCCAGGCCGACAGAGAGCGTGCGTTCGACGCCGCGCGTCACCGCGCCGCTGACGAAGAGACTCGGCGCGTCGAAACGGAAGAGGCTCGGCACGCGGCCGGTGCGGAAAGACTTCGTCGTGGCGAAAAAGTAGATCGCCTCGAGGAAGTTCGTTTTTCCCTGGCCGTTGCGGCCGACGAGGATGTTGGTCCGGTCGTGAAACTGCGTCTCGTCCGGCGCGAGGTTGCGAAAGCTCTCCGTCGTCAGCCGGCTGAGGATCACGCCAGCCGCATCGGCATCACGACGTAGAGATACTCGTACGGCAGGTCATCGCCGGTGGGCGACGGCTTGCCGATGCACTGGCTGTTCTCGTCCTTCAGCTCCAGCGAAACGGTCGGAGTGTCGACGGCGCTGAGAAAGTCCGTCACGTACGCCGCGTTCAGCCCGACGAAGAACGGGTTGCCGGCATAGTCGATGGGAACCGTCTCGCGCGCGTCGCCGAGCTCCGGATTCGTCGAAGAGACCGTGAGCTTGCCGGCGGCGAAATCGAAACGCACCGCGCGTGTCCGTTCGTTCGCGACGAGCGAGATGCGGCGAATCGTCGAGAGCAACCGCTCGCGGTCGACCATCACGACGCGGTCGTTGTCGCGGGAGATCACTTCCATGTAGTTCGGGAAGTTGACGTCGATCATGCGCGCGAGCAGGCGGCGCTCGCCGGCTTCGAAGAACAGCTGATTGTCCGAGACGCCGAACTTCACGGCGTTCTCTTCGCCGGCGCTTTCGAGACGCAGGATCTCGTCGAGCGCCTTGCGCGGAATCAGGATCGTGAGGTCGCTGCCCTTTTTCCGGGTGCTGCCGTTCGCGTCGTAGGGGAAGTTGATGAGCGCCATGCGATGGCCGTCCGTCGCAACCATCTCCAGCTTCGCCGGCTGCACTTTCAACAGCGCACCGTTCAGCTGGAAACGCGTCTCTTCGTGCGTGATCGCGAACTTCACTTTGCCAACCATCGTCTTCAGCTCGTCGAGCGGAATCGAGTACGAGTCGGCGCCGGCGGCAATGCTGGGAAGCGTCGGGTAATCCTCGGCGGGGAGTCCGAGGAGACGGAACTTGGCGGTGCCGGATTCGATGAGGACCGAGTTGTTCTCCTGGAGCGCCATGTGAACGTCGGCGTCGGGGAGGGAGCGGACGACGTCGAAGAGGCGTTTGGCTTCGATCGTGACGCCGCCAGGCGTCGAGATTTTCGCGTCGCAGGAGCTGAGGATCGTGACGTCGAGATCCGTGGCGGCAATCTGCAGGCGACCGTCCGTGGCTTTGAGCAGGACGTTCGACAGAATGGGGATCGTCGACCGCTTTTCGACGACTCCCTGGCAAAGCTGCAGCTCTTTCTGCAGATCGACTTTTGCGACCGTCAGCTCCATGTCTCTTCCTTCAGAATATGAGTTCTTTTCTTTTTAGTGGTTGTATCAGTAGATGCGCGAGGAAAACCTTCGGACGAGGCGCAAAGGCCTCGAAAGTATAGCAGTTCATCCGGATGCGAGGCTGTGGGTTTTGACGCGGAAATCTCGTGGGAAACGCTCCCGATTTCCGCAGCTGCGAAGGGTCGTTCGAACGAGGTCGATTTCCTCCACAGTCTTTCAACAGCAGAATCCGCAAGCTGTCCGCGCACCTACTGGAACTGCTTCTTCAGCGTCTCGATCGTCCGCGCGAACTGCTGGTCGTTCTCGACCATGTCGGAGATCTTCTCGACGCTGTGCATCACGGTGGAGTGATGCTTGTTGTTGAACTGCTTCCCGATCTCCGGATAGCTGAGGTCCGTCAGCTCTTTGCACAGGTACATCGCGACCTGGCGGGGGAAGACGACCGTCTGGGAGTTCGTCTTCGACTTCAGGTTCGTGACCGTCTGCCCGTAGTGCGCGGCGACGATGCGCATGATCTCCTGCCCGGTGATCGGCTTGTTCTCCTTGGTGAGGAGATCCTTCAGCGCCTCTTTCGCCAGCTCCACCGTGACCGGTTTCCCGGCGAGCGATCCGTAAACCGCGAGCTTGTTCAGATGTCCTTCGAGCTCGCGCACGTTCGAGCGGACTCGTTCGGCGAGGAAGAGAGCGACGTCCTGGGGCAGGTCGACCTTCTTCTCATCCGCCTTTCTCCGAAGGATGGCGACCTTCGTCTCGAGATCGGGCGGCTGGATATCGGCGATGAGTCCCCATTCGAATCGGGAACGGAGGCGCTCTTCGATGGTTGGGATCTCTTTCGGCGGCCGATCGGACGTGAACACGATCTGCCGTTGCGCCTCGTACAGCGCGTTGAAGGTGTGGAAGAACTCTTCCTGCGTCCGTTCCTTGCCGGCGATGAACTGGATGTCATCGAGCAGCAGAGCCTCGGCCGTCCGGTAGCGCTCCCGGAAAGACTGCATCCGGTCGTAGCGGATCGACGTGATGAGGTCGGTCACGAACGTGTCGGCCGACATGTAGACGACGCGCTTCTGCGGGTTTGCTTCCTTGATCGCCTGGCCGATGGCCTGGATGAGATGAGTCTTGCCGAGGCCGGCGCCGCCGTAGATGAAGAGGGGGTTGAAGGAGCCGCTCGGGTTCTCGGCGATCGACATCGAGGCGGCGTAGGCGAGCTGGTTCGAGCTGCCGACGACGAAGGAGTCGAAGCGATAGCGCGGATTGAAGAGCGCCTGCTGCGGGATTTCCTCCCGATGCGTGGGCGTGGAAACGGCGATGTCGTCGATGGAGTCGGCGTCGACGACGAAGTGGATCTGCATCCGGTCCGGCGAGATTTCGGTCAGGACCTGGCGGATCTGGGGGCCGTAGCGTTCGCGGATCTCGTCGACGAAACGCTGCGACGGGACGCTGACGTCGATCGTGTCTCCCTTCTGAGCAACGAACCGCGTCGGAGCGAACCAACTGTCATACTCCGAACGGTCAACGATTTGCTCGACGCGGGAGAGGACGTGCTTCCAGACGTTCATGAAGGGGAGGCGTTCTATCTCGTTGAGAATCCACAGTTTTTCCACAATCTGCGGAAAATCTGTTTCTGGATTGGGTCGGGCAGTCTAACACGTGCCGGCGAGCTTCAGGCCGCCCTTTTTTCAACTCCCGGCGGGATGGCTCGCCCCCACGTCTGCATGGAATGAAAGCCCCACCGCCTGAGTTTGCGCCGCTTGCTTCGTTGACCGCTCGCGGCGGCGTGGCTATACTCACCGCTTTCTTTTCAGAAGGTTAGGAAAACACATCATGAAGCGTACTTATCAGCCGAATAACCGCCGCCGGAAGCGCACGCACGGATTCCTCGTCCGCATGCGCACGAAGGACGGACAGGCTGTGCTCTCGCGCCGTCGCCGCAAGGGCCGCAAGCGTCTGGCCGTCTAACCAATCGTTCTCGTGGATTCCCCGCAGGGGCTGCCCAAAGAGAAGCGACTCGCGAAGCGCCGAGAGTTCCTACGGGTTTACGAGAAGGGTCGCAAGCTCTTTTCCCGTTACACGGTGCTCTTCTTCGCCCCCAACGATCTGCCCCATTCGCGGATCGGCATCACGGCGACGAAGAAGGTGGGCAAAGCCAACGTTCGCAACCGCTTGAAGCGCTGGACGCGCGAGACCTATCGCCGCCAGCGCGAGCCCCTCGGCCTCGATCGGCACTCGATGGACTTCGTCGTGAACGTCAAACCGAACGCCGCCGAGGCGTCTTTTCGCGATTACAGTCAGGACCTGATGAAGGTCCTCCAGCGGCTCCTCAACGAGCGCGCCTGACCCACCGACGGCCATGCGCGCGGCAGCTCTCTTCCTCCTCCGCGGCTACAAGCGATTCATCTCGCCTCTCCTTCCGCCGCTCTGCCGCTTCGAGCCCACCTGTTCCATGTACATGGCGGAGGCCATCTCCAAACACGGCTTCTTCCGCGGCCTCTGGCTCGGACTCTGCCGTCTCGCTCGCTGTCACCCTTTGAATGCCGGAGGCTGGGACCCGGTCCCCTAAATGGAAAAACGCATTTTCATCGCCGTATTGATCTCGCTCGCCTTTCTGTGGCTCTGGGCGGCGGTTGCGCCGAGGCTCTTTCCGGAGCTCGTGAAGGCACCGTCGAAATCGGCGCCCGTCACGGAGAAGGCTCCTGTTTCCTCCACCGCTCCCGCGAGCACGACATCCACCGCGGCGGCTTCGGCTGCGACGTCGACCGCCGGCACTCCGGCGCCAGCCGCTGCGAATCACGCCGCACCGGTCAACGCCACGCAGGCTGTCTACACGGTGGTCGAGACGCCGGACTTCGTCGCGCGCTTCACGAACGTCGGAGCGCAGCTCACCAACTTTCAGCTGAAGCACTACCGCGAGAAGGATGGCTCGCCGGTCGATCTCGTGAAGTCGCGCGAGGCGAATCGCGGCGACTTCCCGTTCTCCATCGAGACGCGCAACGCCGCGCTGACCCGCAAGCTCGACACCGCTCTCTATGCGTTGTCCGACCGTTCCGAAGGTGGGCGGCGCGTGCTCGAGTACCGTTGGTCGGATGGCCAGGTCTCGGCCACGAAGCGCTTCACGCTCGGCAGCGAGTACCAGTTCGATTTCTCGTCGACCATCTCGCCGGCGATTCCGTACCGCGTCGTCATCGGACCCGGCATCCGCACCCTCGGCGCCGATGAGAAAGACAGCCAGTTCATCGTCACCGGCAACGGCGCCTACCAGCGCGACAACAAGCTGACGGTCGTCAACCGCGAAAAGACGGATCGCATCAACTTCCTCGGCAGCGTCGAGTACGTCGGCATCGAGGACAACTACTTCCTCACCGCGCTCCGCCCGAGCAAGTCCGGCGAGGCGCTGCTGGTCCGGACGGACGTCGCGACCGGCCCGAAGACGAAACGCCGGGATCTCTACGCCGGCCTGAACGCCGCGGGTGATGGCACCGTCGCCGGCGCCGCGTTCTTCGGCCCCAAGCAGACCCAGATCCTCGATCAGTACGGCCTGCAGAAGACGCTGCAGTTCGGCGTGTTCGACGTGATCGCGCGCCTCCTGCTCACCGCTCTGATGTGGATCGGCACCTACGTCCACAACTACGGGTGGGCCATCGTCATCCTGACGATCATCATCAAGCTTCTGCTCTATCCGCTGCAGCACAAGCAGAACGTCTCGATGAAGAAGATGCAGCGGCTGCAGCCGAAGATGGAGGCGATCCGCAACCGCTACAAGAAGCAGAAGACGGACATCGAGCAGCGCAACAAGATGAACCAGGAGATCATGGCCCTCTATCAGAAGGAGGGGATCAATCCGATGGGCGGCTGTTGGCCGCTCCTCCTGCAGATCCCGATCCTCTGGGGCTTCTACGGCCTGCTCTCGCGCTCGATCGAGCTGCGCGGCGCGCCGTGGATTCTCTGGATCCACGATCTCTCGGCGAAAGATCCGTACTACGTGCTGCCGGTGCTGATGACCGTCACGATGTTCATCCAGCAGGCGATCACTCCGGCGACCGGCGATGCCTCGCAGCGGCGGATGTTCCTCATCATGCCGCTGGTGTTCGGCTGGATCTTCAAGGAGTTCCCGAGCGGCCTCGTGCTCTACTGGCTCGTGCAGAACATCTTGACCATTGCCCAGATGACGATCATGAATAAATACTGGAAAGACCATCCGGACGACGCGAAGAAGTCGGAGGTTGTGGCATGAGCCAACGCTTTGAAGGAAAGAGTCTCGACGAGGCGCTCGGCGTCGCCGCCCAGACTCTCGGCGTGGAGCGGCACCAGCTGACGTATCACGTGCTTCTCGAGAAGCGCGGTTTCCTCGGCGGCGTGAAGCGTGTGGTCGTCGAGGCCGATGTGAACCTCGAGGCGACCGCACCGCCGCCGCCTCCCGTCGCCGCTGCTCCCGCTGCGCCGTCATCGTACGGCGCGCCGCGGGCTCCGCGCGAAGGTCGCGAGAGCCGCGGCCGTCGCTCGGGTGGCGGCGGTGGTGGGGGTCGGAGCGGCTCGCGGGATCGCGGCGGCCGTGGTGGCAATCGCGATTCTCGCGGCGGCGGCGATAGCCGTGGCGGGCGGCGAGGGAGGGGAGGGCGCGACCGTGACCGCGGCGACGAGCTGCGCGTCGGCGACTTCGAAAAGTTCGCGTCCGACCTGCCGGAGGAGATTCCGGAGCAGGGAACGGAGTCGGAGAATGCCGGCGCCGTTCGGACTTGGCTGGAGCAAGTGGTTTCTCTCGCAAAGCTGGAGCTGACCCTTCGTACCGAGGAGACCGAGGAGCAGGTGATCGTGCGGCTTTATGGGCGCGATGGCCGCCGCGTCGTCGACAACCACGGTGAGCTGCTCGACGCATTGCAGGTGCTCGTCAACAAGGCGCTCGTCGGCCGGCGGATCGAGAAAGACATCGAGCTCGACGCGCAGGACTTCAAACGCGACCGCACCGCCGATCTGCAACGCCGCGCTCGCGAAGTTGCGGAACGCGTCCGCGACAATGGCCACGAACAGTTGCTGCCGGCGATGAGTCCGATCGAACGGCGCATCGTGCATCTCACGCTGCAGGACGACGAAGAGGTGACGACGGAGTCGCGCGGCGAGGGTTTCTACAAGCGGGTCGCGATCATCCTGCGCGAAGACGCGATCGAGTCGTGAATGGCGCCGCGCTCGACACGATCGTCGCTCCGGCGACGCCGGTCGGGCGCAGCGCACTCGCGATCGTCCGCCTCGACGGCCCTCAGTCGTCGGCGATCCTCGCCTCGCTCGTATCCACCCTTCCGGCGATCCGGATGGCGACCCATCTGGCTCTCCGCCACGACAGCACGTCATTAGATGATGCGGTCGTGGTCCGTTATGCGGCGCCGCACTCGTTCACCGGGAACGATCTCGTGGAGCTGACGCTGCACGGCAATCCGCTGCTGATCTCGCGGGTGGTCTCCGCATGCGTTTCGCTCGGAGCGCGGATGGCGGAGCCGGGCGAGTTCACGGAGCGCGCGGTGCTGAATGGGAAGCTCGACCTCGTGCAGGCCGAATCGATCGCCGATCTGATCAACGCCCGCACCGCACTGCAGGCGAAGCTGTCGCTCGGCAATCTGGAAGGGATGTTGAGCCGCACGGCCGCGGCGATCCGGGAGTCGCTGCTGTTCGTGATCTCCCGCCTCGAGGCTGCGCTCGACTTTTCGGAGGAGGGCTACGACTTCATCTCCCGCGCCGACGCGCGATCCCGCGTGGTGGCGGCGCTCGATCAAACCCGCGCGCTCTCCGAAACGTGGCGCCGCGGCTCCGCAACCACGCAGGGTTTGTCGGCCGTGATCCTCGGCCGCCCCAACGCGGGCAAGTCGACGTTGCTGAACCGCCTCGTCGGCAGCGACCGGGCGATCGTGACTCCGATTCCCGGGACGACGCGGGACATCGTGCGGGAGACGATCGAGATCGGCGGCCTGCCCGTGACGATCGCCGACACCGCCGGCCTCCGCTCCAGCGCCGATGTGGTGGAAGGCATCGGGATCACCCGCGCCCGCGAGGCGGCGCGTACTGCCGACATCATTCTTTATCTGGTCGACGCGACCGTCGGCCTCACCGCGGAGGACGAGACGTTTCCCGATGCGCTGCTCGTTTACACGAAAACCGACCTCGCTCCTGCTCCGCCCGGCGAGCTCGGCATCAGCGTGACCGCCGAGTCCGGCGTTGCGGATCTGCTTGCCAAACTCGATGGGTTGGTCCGGGAGCGTTTCGTTGCCGAGGGAGGGTCGCTCGTGAATGAGCGACAGCGCCTGGCTGTGGCCGCTTGTAGCGAGGCGCTCCAAGAATCGCTCTCCGCGATCGAGGCCGGTCTCGACGAGCAGATGATCGTGGTCGATCTCTACCGCGCGTCGAATGCGCTTGGGCTGTTGACCGGTGCAATCACCCGGGAAGAAGTGTTCACGGAGATCTTCACGAAGTTCTGCATCGGGAAGTAATGTAGGGATGGGCTTTAGCCCGTCCGGGCCGGCTGAAGCCGGCCCCTACATTTCCTCCGCCGGAATGCTCCACCCCCTCTACTAATGTTCCACGTGGAACGATGCGCTTCGACGTCATCATCATCGGCGGTGGCCATGCCGGGGCGGAGGCCGCGCGCGTCTGCGCGCGGGGTGGGGCGAAGGTCGCCCTACTCACCATGCAGCGCGACGCGGTCGGCCGCATGTCCTGCAACCCCGCGATCGGCGGCCTGGCCAAGGGGAACCTGGTCAAGGAAATCGATGCGCTCGGCGGGTTGATGGGGGAGGCCACCGACCGGGCGGGCATCCAGTTCAAGGTCCTCAACCGCTCGAAGGGTCCGGCCGTGCAGGGACCGCGCGCCCAGTGCGATCGCGATCTCTACTCCGCCGCAGTCCTCGACATCCTCGAAGCGGAGCCGAATCTCACGATCGTGGAAGGCTCCGTCTCCGCACTCCTCGTAGAGGGTTTGACCGTGCAAGGAGTCATCCTCGCCGACGGCACGCATGTCGAAGCCCGCGCAACGGTCGTCACGACGGGCACGTTTCTCCGCGCGCTGATGCACTCCGGCGAGGTGAAGACCGTCGGCGGCCGCTTCGGCGAACCATCGGCCGAAACGCTCTCCGACTCCCTCCGCCGTCTCGGCCTGAACCTCGGCCGCCTCAAGACAGGAACTCCGCCCCGCATCGACCGGCAGACGGTCGACTTCTCCAAGCTCGAAGAAGCGCCGGGCGACGAACGCCCGCGGCCGTTCTCCATCCTCACCGATTCGCTGCCGTTGCCCCAGGTGCTCTGTCATCTGACCTACACCGGCGCGCCGGCCCATGAGCTGATCCGCGCGAATCTCCACCGCGCGCCGATGTACTCCGGCCAGATCCAGGCCGCCGGCCCGCGCTACTGCCCGTCGATCGAAGACAAGGTCGTCCGCTTCGCCGAGAAGGAACGCCATCAGGTGTTCGTCGAGCCCGAGGGGCTCACGCATCCGTGGCTTTACCTCAACGGCATCTCGACCTCGCTCCCGCCAGACGTGCAGGACGGCGTCGTCCGCTCTCTCCCAGGATTCGAAAACGCGCTCATCGCGCGCTACGGCTATGCGGTCGAGTACGATTTCGTGAATCCTCAGCAGCTCGCGCCGACGCTCCAGGTGCGCGGCGTCGAAGGCCTCTTCCTTGCCGGCCAGATCAACGGCACCTCGGGATACGAGGAGGCGGCGGCCCAGGGGCTGATGGCGGGCATCAACGCGCTGCAGTTCGTGCGCGGCGGCGAGCCGGTGATCCTGCGCCGCGACCAGGCCTACGCCGGCGTCATGATCGACGATCTGGTAACCCTCGGCACCGAGGAGCCTTATCGGATGTTCACTTCCCGGGCGGAGCACCGGCTGCTTCTCGGCTGCGACTCCGTCTACGAACGCCTCACGCCGATCGCCGAACGCCTCGGCATCTTGGACGCCGAACGCCGCCGCCGCACCGTCGCCCGTGCCGTCCGGATGTCTCGCGCCCGAACGGCCGCCGCCGTCCCCCTCACGCCCGACCGCCCCACGACCGCGTGGCTGCGCGAGGCCGGCATCGAGCTGACGGCGCCGAGCACGATTGCGCGGCTCTCGCAGCGTCCCGAGTTCGATCTCGCGAAGATCGCGGCCGCCGCTCCGGATGCCGAGATGGCCGAGGCTTTCCGGGCGCTGAGCGAGGAAGAGGAGGAAGGGCTCCTCAGCCAGATGCGCTACGCCGGGTACATCGAACGCCAGCAACGGGAGGCGGCGAAGGTGAGTGAGGACGAGGATCTGCGGATTCCGGCCACGATGACCTACGCCCTGCCGGGGCTCTCGCGGGAGATGACGGAGAAGCTGAGCGCGATCCGCCCGCATTCGCTGGGGCAGGCGAGCCGGATTCCGGGCGTGAACCCCGCGGCGATCGCGATTCTGCGGATGCACGTACGGCGAGGCGGTACGGGAGTGTCATCCTGAGCCCCGCAGAGGGCGAAGGATCTCCCGGCAAGAACGCGGACGCGCTCTTGGGGACGTACCGCGCCGAGCTCCTCAAGTGGACTGCCAAGGTGAACCTCATCGGCCCCGAGGCGCGGGAGCATCTCGATGCTCATATCGCGGAGGCCGTGAAGGCCGCGCAAATTCTCCAGCCGGTGGGGAACGTCCTCGATTTCGGGAGTGGGGGAGGGCTGCCGGCGATCCCCATGGCCATCGTTTCGCCGGGGGCGAAGTTCCATCTCGTCGAGGCGGATCAGCGGAAATGGGCATTCCTGAAGCACGTCGTACGGGAGTGCGGGTTGACGGCGGTGGTCTACGGGGATAGATTGTCGCGCGCTCTGGAGCGTTTCCCGCTCGGCCTCCGGTTTTCCCTCGTCGTATCACGAGCCGTTGGAAACCCTGAGGAATGGCTGCCTTCGCTCGAGACGCATCTCGTCGACGGCGCGCGCGTGGGGCTGTTTCAGAGTACGTCGACGGCGCCGACAATCAAGGGATTCAGGACCGGGGAGACGTATCCGCTTCCGCGCGGAGACGCCAACTACCTCGTGACCCTGACGTTCCACGTGGAACAATGACGAAGATCGTCTCACTCGCGAATCAAAAGGGTGGCGTCGGCAAAACGACGACGGCCATCAATCTCGGAGCCTCGCTCGCAGCCTGCGAGCGGTCCGTCCTCCTCGTCGATCTCGACCCCCAGGCCAACGCCACCTCCGGCGTCGGAATCTCCTCGGTGGAGAGATCGATGTACGACGTCCTGGTCGAAGAAGCGCCGATCAAGGACATCATCATCCCCACCGAGCTCCCGACGCTCTTCATCGCACCGTCCTCGGTTGACCTCGTGGGCGCCGAAGTCGAGCTGCGGGACGCGATTGGCCGCGAGTACTTTCTCCGCCGCGCCCTGGAGACGATCAACGGAACGTACGACTACGTTCTCATCGACTCCCCCCCGTCCCTCGGACTGCTCACGATCAACGGCCTCACCGCGGCACACTCGATCCTGGTTCCCCTACAGGCCGAGTACTTCGCGCTCGAAGGGGTTTCGGCGCTGGTCAACACCGTCGACCGCGTTCGCAGCGCAGTCAACCCGGCGCTGGAGATCGAAGGTATCGTCCTCACGATGTACGACGAGCGGATGAACCTCGCCCGCCAGGTCGCAGACGAGGTGCGCGCCCACTTCGGCGACAAGGTCTACCAGTCGATCATCCCCCGCAACGTCCGCCTCGGCGAAGCTCCCTCCTTCGGCAAACCGATTATCCTGTACGACATTCGCTCGCGCGGCAGCGAGGCGTACGTCAGCCTGGCGAAGGAGTTCATCCGCCGCGCGGAGAACGTGATCTGATGAACCAGAAAAGAGCGCTCGGCCGCGGACTCGGTGCCCTCATCCCGCAGAAGCAGGCGGAAGCCGCGCCTTCGACGGAGACCGCTCCCTCCACGCCCGGCCTGGCCGAGGTGGCGATCGAGCAGATCACGCCGAACCCGCTGCAGCCGCGCAAGTTCTTCAACGAGGCGTCGATCGAAGAGCTCTCCCGCAGCGTCCGCGAGCATGGCATCGTGCAGCCGCTCGTGGTCACCCGCGCGGGTGAGAATCGCTACAAACTGATCGCCGGCGAACGCCGCTACCGCGCAGCGCAGAAGGCAGGACTCACCACCGTCCCGGTCGTCATCAAGGAGATGATGACCGAGGGGGATGCGCTGCAGGTTGCGCTGATCGAGAACATCCAGCGCGAAGACCTGAACCCCATCGAAGAAGCGCTCGCCTATCACCAGCTGCATGAAGAGTTCGGCCTCACCCAGGAGGAGATCTCCAAACGCGTCGGCAAGGAGCGGTCGACCGTCGCTAACTTCTTGCGTCTGTTGAAGTTACCAGATCCAGTGAAGAAGCTGCTCGCTTCCGGGCAGCTCTCGATGGGCCACGCTCGCGCGCTGCTGGCCGTCGACTCCGCGAAGAAGCAGGAACAGCTGGCGGAACGAGTCGTGAAACGGAACCTCAGCGTCCGCCAGACGGAGCTGATGGCCTCCGAGAGCTCGCCGCGGACGGCCGACAAGAATCAGAAAGAGAAAGACGTCTTCACCCGCGACGCAGAAGAGAAGCTGACAAGAACTTTGCGCGCGAAAGTGGAGATCGACCGCCGGCGCCGCGGCGGCGTCATCCAGATTCGGGTGGCGAGCGAAGACGAGCTCATTCGCGTCGTGGACGATCTGATGAGCAGAAGAAGATAGTTACTGGTTGCTAGTTGCTGGTTGCTCGAGCCGTCTACCAGTAACCAGCAACTAGCAACCAGCAACTGGAGACAACATGACCAAACTCAAGAGCGGTGAACTCAACGGATTCCTCGATCGCGGCTCCTCTTTCCGGGGCGAGCTGGAGTTCGAAGACACGATGCGCATCGATGGCAAGTTCAACGGCAAGATCATGTCGAAGAACGAGCTGATCGTGGGCGACAGCGCCACGATCGAGGGCGACATTCACGTCGGCCGGGTCGCCATCAGCGGCACGGTCATCGGCAAGATCGTGGCCGCGCAACGCGTCGAGATTCACCGCAACGGCAAGGTCTACAGCGACATCGACACGCCGGCGTTGGTCATCGAAGAGGGGGCCATCTTCCAGGGCAATTGCGTGATGGGCGACCGCAAGGCGGGGAACGTCACGAACATCGCGGCGAAAGCGTAGCGACCTTCCGGGAAACGTGGGGGCGGGCTTCGGCCCAACCTGGAACCGGCTGAAGCCGGTTCCCACGTTCTTACACTTTCCAGCCGTTCATCCGCGCCGCGAGCAGGATCGCCTCGGGGATCGTGAACTCGTCCTCGGGGCCGAGCTCGTCTTCCCACTGCAGATCCCACGCGGCGGCCTCGCGTTCCGGCTGCGTCGCCTCGTTGAAGTTGAGCTCGCAAACGTCGCCGATGTATTCGTCGGCATTGCGGATCGGGAGACCGAACGTGCGGCAGACGAGCGGCCGTGACTCGTAAATCATGCAGGCCCCGCTCGGGTCGAGGTTTGGGCAGGGCACCTGGGACGTCCGTTCGAAGAACTCCTCCTTCTCGTCAGGCGAGCACTCGCGCAGGTTCGGGTGGTCGGCGATCGCCGCGGCCCGGCGGATGATCGCCGCCCGGCGGGACGGATGCAGTTTCGACAACCCCTCGGCGATCATGGGCACGTCGCCCGATCCGATCTCGAACAGGCCGTAGCAGCAGAGAGAGCAACCGCGCCCGCACTGCAGGTTCTGCGGCTGGGCGCCGGCGACCGTTTGGAAGAACCCGTCGGCCCGGCGCAGGATGTCGCGATAGCTCACAAGCAGCGCCAACGGCAGGCGTGACAACGCCCATTCCTTGTGGTAAAAAACGGCGGCTTTTCGGGGTTCGCGCGCATCCTGGCCCG
>JAFAVZ010000242.1 GCA_019242175.1 Acidobacteriota bacterium | reverse complement strand
TGATCCGCAGAGGACCGGCGTGATTTTCTGTTGAATGGTCGCTTCACGAAGCGCGGCCTTGAGCTCCGAGAGCTCGATCGTTTCGCCGCCGAGGTACTTCTCGAGGAGATCGTCGTGCGTTTCGGCGATCGACTCGATCATCTTCTCGCGCAGACCTTCGGCCTCTTCGCGGAGCTCGGCCGGGATCTCGGTGACTTCGTACTTCGCGCCGAGGGTTTCGTCATTGAAGACGAGCGCCTTCATCTGCACGAGGTCGATGACGCCTTTGAACTTGTCTTCGGCGCCGATGGGAAGCTGGAGAGGAACGGCGTTCTTGCCGAGCTTGGTGCGGATCTGGTTCACGACCGCAGAGAAGTTCGCGCCGATGCGGTCCATCTTGTTGATGAAGGCAAGGCGGGGAACGCCGTACTTGTCGGCCTGGCGCCACACGGTTTCGGACTGCGGCTCGACGCCACCGACGGCGCAGAAAACGCCGACGGCGCCATCGAGGACGCGGAGCGAACGCTCGACTTCGACGGTGAAGTCGACGTGGCCGGGCGTGTCGATAATGTTGACGCGGGTGTCGCCCCAGAAGGCGGTGGTGGCAGCCGAAGTGATGGTGATGCCGCGCTCCTGCTCCTGGACCATCCAGTCCATCGTGGCAGTGCCGTCGTGCACCTCACCGATCTTGTGGGTTCGGCCGGTGTAGTAAAGGATGCGCTCGGTCGTCGTCGTTTTACCGGCGTCGATGTGAGCCATGATCCCGATGTTTCGGGTTTTCTCGAGAGATACCTGACGTGCCATGAGACTTCCCCTTGCCCACGCGGGCAACGACGCGCAATCGACGGCAGAGATCCACCGGCGACTGCTTCATGCGCCTCGGTCATGGAGGCGCGGCTAATTGTTCGAACCTAAGGTTTCCCGTTGCTCGGTCCGGAACCGCAGAACAACCACTCTTCTGTGTTATCCGGTCGAGACGGAGCTACGGAAAGGGGTGCTACGTGTGTGCTGCTGGTACAACGGCCCCGGCATCAAACCGGGGCCTCGTTTCGGAATCTACGCTACCAACGGTAATGGGCGAACGCTTTATTCGCCTCGGCCATCTTGTGCGTGTCTTCACGCTTCTTGATGGCGTTGCCGCGACCGTTCGCGGCGTCGAGGATCTCGCCAGCCAGCTTGTCCTGCATCGCCTTCTCGCCACGGGCCGCGGCGTAGGTGATCAGCCAGCGGATGGCGAGAGCGGTGCGGCGGGCCGGGCGGACTTCCACCGGAACCTGGTAGTTCGAACCGCCGACGCGGCGGCTCTTCACTTCGAGGGCCGGCTTGACGTTGTCCACCGCCTTCTTGAAGAGCTTGAGCGGATCGTCCTTCGCCCGGTCTTCGACCTTGCGCAGCGCCATGTAGAACACGCGCTCGGCGACGGACTTGCGCCCCGCGCTCATGAGCGAGTTGATGAACTTGGTCACCAGCTGGCTGTTGTAGACCGGATCCGGCAGAATCTCGCGCTTCGGAACTTCGCGTCTTCTCGGCATGTGGCTTTAACCCTTCTTCGGCCGCTTCGCGCCGTACTTGCTGCGGCCCTGCATCCGCTTCGCGACGCCGACGGTGTCCAGCGTGCCGCGGATGACGTGGTAACGAACGCCCGGCAGATCCTTCACGCGGCCCCCGCGGATGAGCACGATCGAGTGCTCCTGCAGGTTGTGGCCGACGCCCGGGATGTAGGTCGTGACTTCGACGCCGTTCGTCAGGCGCACGCGGGCGACCTTCCGGAGCGCCGAGTTCGGCTTCTTGGGCGTCGAGGTGTAGACGCGCGTGCAAACGCCGCGCTTCTGCGGGCTCGACTGCAGCGCCGGGGACTTGGTCTTGTACTTGACCTTGTCTCTGCCTGCGCTGACGAGTTGGTTGATGGTTGGCATTCCTACCCTCTTACTGGAGACACGTACAGCGAAAATGACCTCGCTTGGAAGCGAAACCCGCGCACTCTACGCATCGAGTGACGGGTTGTCAACAGGTATTGTTGACTTGCCGGATCTGCCTCAACGCCCCCTCCGGAGGGGTTATTCCGTTAGAAGTCGACCCCCGTTCCTTCGCCCGTCCTTCGCGCCTTATCGTAGAGAAATGAAGCGGATGCGAGGTCCTCGATCGCCAAGCCGAGCGACTTGAAGAGCGTGATCTCCGTCTCCGATCGCCGCCCCTGCACCGTTCCGAGGAGCAGCTCGCCGAGCTCGCCGCGGATCTCCGCGCCCGAGCCCGCCATGAGGTAGTCGCCCGACTCGTTCATCGTCGACTCGCGGCGGTCCACGAACAGCGAAGCGGACCGAACCGTTTCGCCGTCAAGCTCGCGTGCGCTCTTCACGCTCGACCCCACCGCATTGATGTGCGCGCCATCGGCAATCCAGACGCGCTCGAGCACCGGCTCTTTGGATGAGGTCGCCGTTACGATGATGTCCGCTCCGCGAATGGCCTCTTCGGCCGAGCTCGCCACGCGGCCGAGCTTCTCCGCCTTCGCGAGCGTTCGGCTGAACACCCGCACGTCTTCGATCGGACGCACGAGCCGCATCGCCTCGAGGTGCGTTCGCGCCTGCACGCCCGCGCCGAGGATCGCCAGCGTCTTCGCCTCCGGACGCGCGAGGAGCTTCGTCGCCACGGCCGAGACCGCCGCCGTCCGAATCGCGGTAATCGCCGATGCATTCGCGATCGCCAGCAGCTCGCCGGTCTCGCCATCGTGTAGCAGGACGGCGCCGAGGTGCGTGTCGAGACCGCGAGCGGGATTGCCCGGGAAAACGCAAACTTCCTTCAGCCCATAGAGCGGACGCTCGCCGCCGCGATACGCCGGCATCAGTCCGAGCATGCCGGACGCATCCGGAGCGCGCACGATCTGCCGCAGCGGGTTGTGGACTTCGCCTCGTCCGAGAGAACGGAGGGCGTCTTCCATCACGGCGATACACTCCTCCATCGTGAGGAGGCGTTCGACGTCGTGCTCGGAGAGAACGAGAACCTTCACGGCTACGGGACTGCGATCGCCCGATCGCCCCGGTGCTGGGAGAGCCAGTCGGTCATCTTCCCGAGCTCCTCCGCGTGCTGCTGCGACCACTCCTGGTCGCCCGGCAACTGCAGCGGATGGAGCACGATGGCCGCAAAGGCCTCGAGCTGATTCGCCCGATAAATCTCCCGGAAGAAAGGCACCTCGGTCTCCCCGACGAATCCCGGCTTGTCCTCGTCGCCCTCGACCAGCATCGACAGCGAGCCGCTCAGCTGGGTCACCGTCCGTTGAAACTGGCTCTGCTCCTTCTCGGCAGCGATGGCCGCACCGGCCGAGATCGCCCACATCATCTCCAGCGCGGAGTAATCCCCCTCTTCCTTCCGCGGATTCGGGTCGACCGCCATCTCGACGTTCTTCTCGCCCGTTCGTTGGACGCCGGCGTTCAGGAGATCGACCACCTGCGCAGCGACGGCTTTGGACCGGTCGGTGCCGGACTCGAGCGAGAGGAAGCGCAGCAGCTCCAGCGTCGCCGGGATGCGGAAGTTCTGCTGCTTGTAGATCTGCCCGAGCGCGTAGTGAGCCGAGACATGGCCCGGACGTTGGCGAAGATCGGTCTTCAGCAGCTCCCGCGCTTCGTCCAGCTTCCCCTTCTTGAAGAGCGTGACGGCGAGATTGAAGGCGAGCTGCGGATCGTCTTTCCGCAGCGCGAGGCCGCGCCGATAGACCTTCTCCGCCTCGGCGGACTTGCCCAGCGAGTCGAGGCAGTTGCCGAGCGGCGAGAAGAGGAGCGCCTCGTTCGCGCCAGCGTTCTTCACCAGCGGCTGGAGAAGATCGCGGCACTGCGCGAACTTCGACTGCGCGGTGTACGTCAGGGCGAGCTCGTGCGCGGCGGTCACGCTCTTCGGATTCTGGGCGAGCACGGCCTGAAAGTTCTTCGCCGCCTCGTCGTAGTGGCCGGAGTCGAAGAGCTGGATCCCCTGCTCGATGACGATCTTCTGCGTGTCCGTCTCGCTCTGCGCGAGCAAGGCGGGCGCGGCGGCGAAAAGAGCGGCGGCAATCAGCTTACGCATCGCGGTGCACAGTATCGGGCGAAAACGCCGGCAGACAAATCGCCACGTACTCCGCGCCTTCCGAGCCGGGCGTCGAGTACTGCACCCACTCGCCTTTGTGTGTGATCACGGCCTGGCCGGCGTGGACGTCGACGCCGCCGTCTTTCGTCGTGACGCGCAACGTGCCGCGAAGCACGAGCGTGTATTCGTCGAACTCCGGCGTCTGGCCCGGCTCGACCCAGCCGCTCGGACTCTTCATCCGTGCGACGCTGACGCCGGCGGTCTGCGAGCTCACGCGACCGACGAATTCCTCGATGATCTTCGGCTTGTTGCCGGCGGCCTGGACGACGGACGGCTGGGCGATGAGTGTCGGCATCCGCGCAGTTTATCCGCCGATGTGTCCGCCGAGCCACCGTTCGATCGCCGCCAGCACATGCGCCCGTTCCTCGGCGGTCAGCTCGTGGCCCTTCGCGATGCCGTATGTCTTCTCCAGACAGCCGCGGCAGCATGTCGCGGTCGCGTGTTGCGCGACGAAGACCGGATGGTTGCCCCACGGCGTCTGCCGTCCGTCGTTCAGCGGCTCGGCCGGCGCGAGGCGTTTGCCGATGAGGTCGGCGGCCTGCTTCATCACATGCGGCAAGCCCCACGTCTGCAGATATGCGAGCTCGCGGCCGCGCAGCCGGAACTTGCGGCGAAAGGCGCTCGAGGCGAGACGCTGGAACGCGGTATCGAGATCGATCATGCGGACTAGAATCCGTTCATGCACTGGGCACGCCGCGGCGCGGCGCTCGCGCTCGTCGTCGCCTGCGCGCTCTGGTACTTCGCCGATCAGCGAAAGAACCCGCCGGCGTTCTACCTCGACGAGTCGTCGATCGCGTACAACTCCTGGACGATCGCGAAGCACGGCGTCGACGAATACGGCACGGCGTTCCCGCTCTACTTCAAGGCGTTCGGCGAGTACAAGAATCCCGTCTACATCTATCTATTGGCCGGCGTGTTCGAGGTAGCGCATCCGACGAATCTCGTCGCCCGCCGCTTCAGCGCCGTTCTCGGGTTTCTCGCCGCGCTGGCGATGGGCGGCCTCGCCTGGTCGCTGACGCGGCGGCGCCTCGTCACGGCCATCATCTTCCTCACCGCGCTCGCGACGCCGAACCTGTTCGAGATCAGCCGCCTTGTCTTCGAAGTCGCGCTCTTTCCGCTCGTCCTCGTCGCGCTGCTCGGCGCCGTGCTCGCCGCGCATCGCCGCGAACGGTGGAACGCGTGGATCATTCTTGCGCTCGCCGGCTCGCTGGCGCTCATCACCTACACGTACTCTACCGGCCGTCTCCTCGGCGTCCTCTACGCGGGCGGACTGCTGATTCTCTACACGCGTGAACGGCGGTCGCAGATCGTCGCGGTGTGGATTGCGTACGCGCTCATCGCATTGCTGCCGATCGCGATCTACAACCAACGCCACGGCGGCGCGTTGACGATCCGCGCGAAGCAGATCAGCTTCGTTCCGAACTGGAAGCAGCAGCCGGCCGAAGTCCTCGGGTCGCTCGAACGGAATTTCGCCGCGAATTTGCTGCCGCTCGGCCAGTCGCTGAAAGGCGATCCGAATGCGCGGCATCACGTGCAAGGCGCGGGCGGCAACGTCCTGCTGATGACGTTCGCGCTCGCGGCGATCGGCGCGATGGTCGCCATCCGCCGGCGCGATCGCTTCTGGCTCTTCGTCGTCTTCGCCGCGCTCGTCTCCGTGATTCCCGTCTCGGTGATCAACGAGAACTACCACTCGCTGCGCATCGTGCCGTATCCGCTGATGCTCATCGTGCTCGCGATTCCGGCACTCGAGCTGACGGATCGCCGTTGGCGCGCGGTCGTCGCCGTCGCGCTCCTCGCCGGTGTGTTCCAGGCGACCTGGTTCTTCTACCACTTCTATCGCGACGGCCGGAATCGCGGCGACTGGTTCGAGGCGGGCATCCGCAGCGTCGTCTATGAAACCGTCGCGCAACCGGAGCGGCCGATCTATGTGATCCGCGTCGGCTCGTACATCCACGTGCTCTGGTACGCGGTGCAGGGCAACATTCCACTGAGCGAGCTCCACATCCTGCCGGACAACACGAACGCGCCGCCGAATTCGCTCGTCATCTCCACCGGCGCGCCGTGCGACGGTTGCCGCGAAGTGAGCCGGCACGGCAACTTCTCGTCGTACGTCACGCGCTGACGCTAAGATGCGCGCCGCATGGCCCGCAAGCAGCCGTTTCTCATCGCCGCCCTCGTCGTCCTCGCGCTCATCGTGTTCGGCCAGGTCGTCGGCCACCAGTTCGTGAGCTACGACGACGCGCAGTTCGTCTTCGAGAACGACCACGTTCGCGGCGGCCTCACCGGCGAAGGCATCCACTGGGCCTTCACCTCGGCGCAAATCGGCTATTACCCGCTCACATGGCTTTCGCACATGCTCGACGTGCAGCTCTTCGGCATGAACGCCGGCGGCCATCTCGCGACCGCGCTGCTTCTGCACATCCTCTCCACGCTCGCGCTCTTCTTCGCGCTGCGCCAACTGACCAACGCTCCGATCCGTTCTGCATTCGTCGCCGCGCTCTTCGCCATCCATCCGATGCACGTCGAGTCGGTCGCGTGGGTCGCGGAGCGGAAAGACACACTGAGCACGTTCTTCGGGATGCTCGCATTGCTTGCGTACGCGTTCCGGCGCGAGAAGAAGTGGATGGTCGCTGCCGCGCTCGTCGCGAGTCTGCTGTCAAAGCAGATGCTGATCACGTTGCCATTCGTGTTGCTGCTGCTCGACTGGTGGCCGCGGCGACGCCTGAACGCAGCCGCGGTGAAAGAGAAGGCGCCGCTCTTCGTGCTGACCGTGATCGGCGCGATCGTCGCGGTGATCGGCCAACGCAACCTCAACGCCGTCCAGACCTCCGAGGCTCTGCCGTTTGGAGATCGACTGGCGAATGCGGCGGTCGCCTACGTGAAGTACCTCGGCAAGATGTTCTGGCCGACGGACATGGCGGTGATCTATCCGTTCACGCCCGTGTCGACCGCCGCGATGCTCGGCGCGCTCGCGCTGCTCGCCGCGATCACCGCCATCGCGTGGTCGCTGCGCAAACGCGCGCCGTACCTGCTCGTGGGCTGGCTCTGGTACCTCGGTACGCTCGTGCCGGTCATCGGCCTCGTGCAGATCGGCGCACAGTCCATGGCCGACCGGTACACGTACTTCCCGTATATCGGCCTCTTCATCGCCGTCGTCTGGGCTTTGCACGACCTGATGCCGAAGCCGGCGATCGCTTACGCCGGAGCCGCCGCTGTCGCTCTCCTCGCGTTCCTCGCGTGGCAGCAGGTGCGCGTATGGCAATCGACGACGACGCTGTTCGAGCACGCGATCGCGGTCACCGGACAGAATCCCGTCGCGGAGTACTCCCTCGGACAGGAACTGCAGACGACCGATCCCGACCGCGCGATTCCGCATCTGCGACGCGTGATCGAGATCGCCGACGCAGCACTGCGCGCGAACCCCGAGGCTGGCGTTCCTGTGACGTACACGCAGGCGCATGTCGGAATCGGAACTGCGCTCCTCACGAAGGCGCGCGGGGCGAAGACACAGGCCGAACAGCTCGCGCTAATCAACGCCGCGCGGACCGAGTACGAGGCGGCGCTGAAGCTCGATCCAAATGCCGAGCATGCCGCGGGCAACCTGAAGATCGCGGATCAGATGAAGGCGGCGCTCGCGCCTCAGGCCTCTTCGCCCACGCCGTCGACCACCGCCGCCACCCAACCACCCGTCGTCACGGACAAGAAGACGCAGCTCGAAGCATTCCTCAACGCCGGCACCGCGGAATCGCAGCAAGGACATCACGAGCATGCGATCGAACAGTTCCAGAAGGCGGTCTCGCTCGCGCCGGAATCCGTGGAAGCGCACGTCTATCTCGCGCTCGGATTCGCCCAGGCCGGACGCTCTTCGGAGGCCGCGACGCAGCTACTCGAAGCGAAGCGCATCGATGCGAATGCGGCGAACGAATTCGTGACGAAGGCCGTGCAGCTGCAGCCGGCGCCGGACAACCTCGATCGCCTCATCGCGCAACTGCAAGCGCAGCGTTAAGGCTTCGCGAAGAGCAGCGGCAACGGCAAGCCCGCCTGCGGCAGCACTTCCACTTCGTAGCCGCAGGCGACGAGCGAGCGCGTGACCGCGTCGTCGGTGCGCACGCCATGTACTCGGTGCACTTCGATGATGAGCGCCGGCCGATGCTTCCGTAGAAACTCGCCGGCCGCCGCGAGGATCGGCGCCTCGGAGCCCTCGATGTCCATCTTCACGAAGTCGACTTTGGCGATGCCTTTCTCCGCGCAGAAGTCGGCGAGCGAGACGACGTCGATCCAGCGCTTCGTATCGCTGCTCCGGTCCGCTGCCGCGACCACCGCCGACCCCATGTTCCCCTCCGCCTGGAACTCGACGCGGCCGCTGTGCGACCACACGCCGCGACGATCGAGCACGACGTTCGTCAGCCCATGCAACGCGACGTTCTTCTCCAGACAGTCGAAGCTGCGCGGATCGGGCTCGAACGCGTACACGCGTCCCGCCGGTCCGACCGCGCGCGAGAAGTGATACGTCGCGCCGCCGGCGTAGCCGCCGAGGTCGAGCACGGTTTGGCCGGGCTGGAGGTTCGCTTTGTCGAGATAGATCCCCGTCGTCTCCATCGACTCGGCGAGCTCCGGGAACCAGAAC
>JAFAVZ010000220.1 GCA_019242175.1 Acidobacteriota bacterium | reverse complement strand
GGACGTAGAGGTTCTCGGTGTCTTCGGATGCCTTCTGGCGGAGCGTGTCGACGGTCGCGGCGTCGAGATGCTCGCCGCTGCGGGCCATCGTGGCCAGAGCCTCGACGGCCTTGATGCGCACCGACGGGTTCGGGTCGTTCTTCAGCGCCTCGATGAGCGCGTCGCGCGTCGAGGAGGACATCTTCTGGGGAAGCGTCCTCAGGGTGTCGACGGCGTTGATGCGGATGCCTTCGTGCTCTTCGCTGCGCAGTACTTTCGCCAGCGCCGAGGCGATCTCCGGATTCGCGTTCTGCGGATCGGAGTACGTATCGCGGACCCAGGAGATGGCCTGGGAGCGCGTCGGGGAGATCTTGTCCTGGCTCTCCAGCACGTACGCCAGCAGCTTGACCATGCTCTTGTCGGTCGGGCTGCCGGTGACGGTGACATGAGACGTCATGTCGAAGGAGACGCCGATCTTGCCGTCGCGCGAATCGGCATCGACGAACTGCACGTTGTCGATGTTCGGCCGGCCTTCGAAGTCGGGGTTGAGCGCCGTGGCGGGCAGAACGCGTGTCTCGGCCAGCGAGAACTTCACCGGCTGGATGCTGTTGACCGTCGCCGGCGTCTGCTGGATCTGCGCGGCCATCGGGGCCGGCGCGGGAGCCTGGGTGCGATTGCCGGCAAAGTACGCGCCGCCGGCGATCACCGCCACGGCCGCGGCCTGCGAAAGCCACTTCACCGCGCCTCGGCGGTAGAACGGAACGACGTTGTCGCGCACCGGCGCGGCCGGAGCCGGCGCCGCGGCGGGCTGGATCTGCTGCAGGAAGCTCTGCTTCACGCGCGCCGGAACTTCGAGCTCCGGCAGCTCGCCCATCATCTGCCACGCCTCTTTGTAGCGGCTCCAGTCGAGGGAGCAGCCGGCGCAGTCTTCAATGTGCAAGTGGGTATGCTCGCGGCTGGCCGGGTCGAGCGACTCGGTCAGCAGCAGCGGGAAACTCTCTCTCAACGACTCGCAGTCGCCCATCGGTCACCTCCGCGTGTCTCGCCGGCCGTCAGGGCCTTCTTGAGCGTCTCCATCGCGCGGAAAACGCGGGTTTTGACGGCTCCTTCCGAACATCCGGCGATCTGCGCGATCTCGGCATACGACAAACCCTGATAGCGCGAGAGCAGGATTGCCTCGCGCTGCTCGGGGGTCAGCGCCGAGAGCGCGCGTTGCACACGCGCCTCGTTTTCTCTCTGTTCCAGCGTTCTGTCCGGCGCTTCGTCGCTCGGCGCCGGCAGGGAGATCAGCACTTCCTCCGCCTCCTTCGCCTTGTTGTCCGCTTTTCTCAAATAGTCGCGGCACCAATTGGCCGTGATCGAGAAGAGCCACGTGGACAACTTCGCATCGCCGTGAAACTGGTTCGCATGCTTGAGCATCTTGACGAAGACTTCCTGAGTGGCGTCCTCGGCAGCTTCGGAGTTCTTCAGAAATCGGAACGCGAAGTTGTAGATCCGACCGCTGTAACGGTCGTAAATCTCGGACGCCGGGGAGAGGTCACCGGCCTGAACGATGCGCATCAAATCCTGATCGCTCAGGTGTTTCATCTCCCCTTCTCTGGTTCGTTCGACGGGTGGCATGGTGAAAGGTTACGGACCGGTTGCTGGCCGAGGAACAAGCGCCGGGGCGGGTTCATTCACCACGGCCGGGCTCGCCTTTTCCGTGAACGCGATCACCAGGGCGAACACGTCCAGCATGAGGAAGAGCACTTCGGTGTCTCCGAAGTTGAACTCGAACAGGCCGGCGATCGTCAGCGCCGTACAGACGGCGACGCCGATCTCGGCGAACTTCCGCTGCTCGCCGCGCCACGCCCGCGCGCATTCGCGCAGGAAGAGCGCGAGGAAGATGAGGTACGCCGCGAGCGCGACCACGCCTCGTTCGGCCCAGATCTGGATGACGTTGTTGTGCAGGTGCGGGATCCGGAACCGCGGCGCATCCGGACGGCGATACAACGGATACACCTCTTTGATGTTCGCCGGCCCGACGCCCAGCAGCGGGTAATCCCGAATGATCTCCACCCCCGCCTCGGCCATCCGGATCCGATCGAGGTTCGACGACTGCCGCGTATCGAACGTCGACATCAAACGCGTGAAGAGCGGCATCGGCATCAGGATCAGGAACCAGACGAACGCCGGCGCGAGCCAGGCCAGGAGCTTCGGCCGGCGCAGGACGATCAGCAACGTGATCGCCGCCAGCCAGCCGATCCACACGCTGCGGGTGAACGTCAGCAGCAGCGCGAGCGACGTGACGCCGAGGCCGAAGGAGAGCCAGAGATTGCGCTTGTCGTAGAGCCAGAGAACGGCGAACACCAGCGCGACGGGCAGGATCAGGCCGGAGAACGTCATCACATGCACGGCCGGCCCGGTGATGCGGTGCTCGAGATCGCGCTGGCCGAGGCCGAAGTATTGCCAGAGGCCCCAGATGCTCGTGCCGATGCCGAAGAACAGCATCACGCCGAGCGCCGCCTCCTTCGCGCCGCGAATCTCGCGGAAGATCATCAACGCGAGCGGAAAAAGGAGGAACTTCAGCCACGTGATCATGTCCGCGCCGACGTGGATCGAACGCGGCGCCGCGATGGCGGAGAGCGTAGAGGCGAGCGCGTAGAGGCCGAGCGGAAAGTAGAGGATGTGCCACGAGGGGCGGAGGTGGCCGCGGCGGATGGCGAGGATGGAGAAGAAGAGGGAGAACGCGACCGCGCCTTCCGAGGTGGCGATGAAGGGGGCGCAGAGGAGATGGACGAGGTACCAGCCGACGAGCCACTGGACCAGGCGCGGGGTGTCGTCAGGAAGGCGGAAGCGGCGCGTGAAGGCCGACACGGCGCGTCACGCCTCGTCGAACGCTTCTTCGACGAGCATGACCGGGATGTCGCTGACGACGGGATAGACGCGGTGGCACTTCACGCACTGAAGGCCCTGCTCCACCACCGGCTCCTCGCCGCGAAACTTCTCCCGGTACTTGTCCTGCACTGCCTTGCGGCGCTCCGCCGACAACTCCACCGCCTTCACCTCTTCCTTGCAGAGAGGGCAGGCGAGAATCTCGAGAAGCTCCGCGTCGACGGCCATGGCGGGCGAA
>JAFAVZ010000349.1 GCA_019242175.1 Acidobacteriota bacterium | reverse complement strand
GCGATCCTCGCGTCGCTCGTGGTCGCGCTCACCGTGACGCCCGCGCTCGCGTTGATGCTCACGCGTTCGCACGAGACAGACGAGCCGCCGCGTTGGGTGATGCATCTCCGCGCGCGGTACGAGTCGCTGCTCGCGCGCATCGAACGGCAGCGCATGATCGTCATCATCGCGACGGCGATCCTGACCGCTGCCGGTCTCGCGCTCGTGTTCTTTCTGCCGACGCAATTTCTCCCCGAGCTGCGCGAAGGTCATTACCTCGCGCACATGGAGCTCGTCTCCGGAAGCTCGATCGCCGAGTCGTCGCGCATCGGGAACATCGCGACGAAGCGTCTGCTCGCGTTGCCGTTCGTGCGCAGCGTCGCGCAACGCGTCGGACGTGCGGAGTCGGACGACGTTTTCGGTCCGCAGTCGAGCGAGCTGGAGATCGATCTGAAGCCTGTCTCGGGCGCGATCGCGCGCACGGCCGGCGATCTCATCGAAGAGACGCTGGCGGAGATTCCGGGCGCGACGTTTTCCGTCGAGACGTTCCTCACCGAGCGCATCAACGAGACGATCAGCGGCTACACGGCGCCGGTCGTCGCCAACGTCTTCGGCAACGACCTCGGCATCCTCGACGCGAAGAGCGCGGAGATCGCGTCGGTGCTGGCGAAGCTGCCCGGCGCGGCGAGCGTGCAGATCGAGTCGCCGGCCGGCGCGCCGCTGCTCGCAATCCGTTTGCGCCAGGAGGCGCTGCGGCGTTGGGGCATCGACGAGTCGTCGGCGGCGCAGGCGATCAGCGCGGCGTACGACGGCACGGTGACGGGCGAGACGTACGAAGGCTCGCGCGTGACGGACATTCGCGTCGCACTCGAGGAGCGCGCGCGGCAGAGTCCGAACGACGTCGCGCGCCTCCCGATCCGTACGCCGGCCGGCACGTTCGTCCGACTCGGCGACATCGCGGAGATCACGCCGACGACCGGCCGTTCAGAGGTGCTGCACGAAGGCGCGAAACGGGTGCAGACGATCACCTGCACGCTCTCCGGCGGCAGCGCCGCGGACTTCGTGTCCCGCGCGCGTACGGCGGTGGCGAAGCTGCAATTGCCGCCCGGGACTTACGTGCAGTTCGCCGGCTCGGCGCAGGAGGAGGCGAGCGCGCGCCGCGATCTCCTGCTGCATTCGGCCGTCGCCGCGGTGGCGATCGCGCTCCTGCTCTGGATCGTGCTCGGCAGCGGACGCAACCTCGGCCTCGTCGCAACGAACCTGCCGTTCGCGCTCGTCGGTGGCGTGATCGCGTTGACGCTCACCGGGATGCCGCTCTCGATCGGCGCGACGGTCGGCTTCGTGACGCTGTTCGGCATCACGCTGCGCAACGCGATCATGATGCTGTCGCACTACGAGCATCTCGTGACGCGCGAAGGCGTGCAGTGGAATCACGAGACGGCGGTGCGCGGCGCATCCGAGCGCCTCGTACCGATTTTGATGACGTCGATCGTGACCGCGTTCGGTCTGCTGCCGCTCGCGCTCGCCGCCGATTCCCCCGGCCGGGAGATCGAAGGCCCGATGGCGATCGTCATCCTGGGCGGCCTCGCGACGTCGACGCTGCTGAACCTCGTGGTCCTGCCGATGCTCGCGCTGCGTTACGGACGGTTCGGCGAGCCGCAGGAAAGCTGAGCCGCCGCTTCGTGCGTCTCCTCCGCGGAGAAAACGGCCTGCTCGGCGAGCACTCCGAGCGCGCGGCAGCGCCGCTCTGCCGCGTACGGAGCGTTCACGGTAGGCGCGAGGCTCGCGGGGGGGGGATGCAGGCGACGAGCGCGGTGAGCTGCGCCGGCGTGAGCTGTTCCGCCGGCCGGCCGAAGTAGGCGAGGGAGCCTGCGCGGATGCCTTCGAGCGCTCGGCCGTCGACACGCCCCATGTACACGGTGTTCGCATACGCCACGGCGATTTCCCGCCGATCTCCGCGGAGATCGGCGAGCAGCGCCGCGACAAGCCAGTGGAACTGCCGTTTCGGACCGCGCCCCTCCACGTGCCATTTGACGAGGCGTTGGGTCAACGAGGATCCGTGGTGCTCTCGATTCCGTCCCGGCGGCCGGCTCAGGAAATCCGGATCCTCGATCGCAATGACCGCCTGCAAAGCCCGTTCGGGCAAAGGCTGCTGATGCGTCGCAATGTCGCTCTCGGCCGCTGCGAGCTCCTTCCGCACCGCGATCCACGAGCCGATGATGACGAGCAACGGGGTGACGAGCAGGACGCCGAGGACGACGGCAAGGATCTTCAGAACGGTTCCGCGGCGCGACATGCTCGTGTCCGTGAGAGTAGCGGGAATGCCCACCGCCCGCTCGTTTCTTGTTAGAGTGCGCCGTTCAACCCGATTGGGGAGTCGCCAAGCGGTAAGGCAGCGGCCTTTGGAGCCGCCATCCGGTGGTTCGAATCCACCCTCCCCAGCCACCGCCGGCCCCGGGCCGGTGCGTTGGTTGGCATAGCCTCGGCGACACCTTCCTAACCAACTACGATTGACATTCGCGTCGCGGTTGCTGTCGTGGATGGAGATCATGGCGAAAGCTTCTTCGAAGATTGCTCGAGTTTTCCGCACTGGGAGCAGCCAAGCCGTGCGTCTTCCGAGAGAGTTTCGCTTCGACACGGGTATCGTGCTGATTCGCCGCGAAGGCGGTTCGGTGATCCTCGAGCCTGTGCGCGAATGGCCCGCAAATTACGTCGAGTCATTCGCCGGCATTCCCGAGGACTTCGAACGACCTCCTCAGGGCAATGCGCGGATGACAAGGCCGTGCGCTGCGGCACGGCGTGTGCTCTTCTTCTCTCGTGCCCGACTCGTCCGAGCGCCATCTCCTCGAGCGGCGGCTGGCTGCTCAGCTCGCGCTCATGGATCTCCTCAATGAGGATCGCCCGTTCCGCGAGACGGCGATCGGAATCCTGCGCATCATCTGCGAGCATCTCCACTGGGATATCGGTAGTTTGTGGCAAACGCGTGGCCCCGAGCTGCAATGCATCGAGCTCTGGCATGCGCCGGATGTGCAGTACGCGGAAGATCTCTGCACGAAGCTCGAGCCGGGCATCGGATTGCCGGGGACGGTCTGGAACAGTGGCCAGCCATTGTGGATCGTCGATTTCCGCCAACGTCCCGAGTTTCCGCGCATGCCCGCCGCGCGTCGCGCCGGCATGGCCGCCGCCTTCGCCTTTCCGATCCTCAGCGAGTCCCGCGTCCTCGGCGTCATGGAGTTCTTCAGCCGCGAGCTGCGCGAGCCGGAAAAAGACCTGCTCAACGAAATGGCGCTCATGGGCGCGCGCATCGGCGACTACATCAATCGCCTGCGAGTCACCGCCGCGTTGCGCGAATCGGAGGAGCGCTATCGCCTCGTTTCCGAGACGGCGCAGGATGCGATCTTCACCATCAACGCCGAAAGCAAGATCCTGTTCTGCAATCCGGCCGTCGAGCGGCTCTTCGGCTGGAAGCCTGAGGAGCTGATCGGCAAGAGCCTCGACGCCATCATCCCCGAGCGCTATCGCGCCCGGCATCGCGAGGGGATGGCGCACTACCTCGCCACGCGCGAGAAACGCATTCCGTGGAACGGCGTCGAGTTGCCGGGATTGCATCGCGACGGTCACGAGATCCCTCTCGAGATCTCCTTCGGCGAGTGGAGCGGCACGACGTTCACCGGCTTCGCGCGCGATGTCACCGATCGCAAACGCGCGCTCGCCGAAGCCGAGACGGCGCGCGCGCATCTCGAGCGGCGAGCCGATGAAGAGGCGGCGTTTCGCCATCTCGCCAGCGCGCTCGCCGGCGCGGTGGAGATGAATGATGTGCTCTACGAGATCACCAGCCGCGCGACGCACGTCACGCGCGCCGACGGCGTGTACATCGAGCGCGTCATCTCCAGCGACGGCCTCGTCGAGATCGTCTCGACGACCGGCCGCGGCACGCCGCCGCGCGGCTTGCAGGTCGCGTATCCCGGCTCGCTGACCGAGGAGATCGTGAAGCATCGGAGCCCGATCATCCTCGCCGACATGACCACCTTCGGCGCATCGATGGCGCCGTATCTCACCGACAGCTGCGACGAGTGCGAGCTCCTCGTCACGCCGCTTCTCGCCGAGGACGAGCTGCTCGGAGCACTCGTGCTGCTGAACAGCCGCCACTCCGGCCGCAAGTTCGGCAACGAGGAGGTCGTGCGGGCGCGCACGCTCGGCGATCTCACCTCGCTCGCGTTGCGCCGCGTGCGGCTGATGGAAGGCGAACGCGCGGCGAAGGTGAAGGCCGAGGCGGCGGTGCGCGTGCGCGACGAAACGCTCGGCATCGTGTCCCACGACCTGCGCAATCCGCTGACGAAGATCGCCCTTTCCGCCGACCTCCTCGTCGACTCGACACCCGAGGAGTCGAAGGAGCTGATCGATACGATCCGCGCGTCGGCGAGCCAGATGGAGCGCCTGATCCAGGATTTGCTCGACGTGGCCCGCCTCGAGGCCGGACGCTTTTCCGTCGAGACGGCGACCATCGATACCGACCAACTGGTGCGCTTCGCCGCCGAGTCGCACGAGCCGCTCGCGGCGCAGAAGGGGCAACGCATCGTGTGCGACGTCGCGTCGCCGTTGCCAGCCATCTGCGGCGATCACGACCGCCTGCTGCAGGTCTTCGGAAACCTGATCGGCAACGCGATCAAGTTCGCTCCCGAACGGGGGACGATCACCGTGGAGGCTGCGCGCGACGGCCGTTGCGTGCGCTTCCGCGTACGCGACAACGGCCCAGGCATCCCGGAGGCGGATATCGAGAATGTTTTCCGCCCCTACTGGCAAGCCAAGAAAACGGCCCACCTCGGCGCCGGCCTCGGCCTGGCCATCGTGCGCGGCATCGTGGAGGCGCACCGCGGGAAGATCTGGGCCGCGAACGGGCCGGGCGGCGGGGCGGCGTTCACGTTTACGATTCCGGCGTCATGAGCGCATCGTGGCCGACGAGGATGGGGATAGGGGGCTCGTGAGAAGAGGGGTCGCTCGTGTCATCCTGACCCGCGGAGACGGGGAAGGATCTCCTGATTCGGGCGACTAGCGCTCGTGCGGAGAGATCCTTCGCCCTCTGCGGGGCTCAGGATGACACCGACAACGAATGAGCTACTTCTCCTTCGCGATCGCCCCCATCTTCGCGCCGGTCGCCCGAATGTAATCGCCCGGCGCGAGGATCAGTTGCGCACCGCGTACGCCGGCGGAGATCGAGATCACGTCGAACAGCTCCAGGGTCTCGTCGGCGAAAACGGGGTAGGACTTCTTGGCCGCGAGCGCGGTCACGCCGCCGCGGATATAGCTGGTCAGAGGCTGCACTTCCTTCAGCGGCACGGTGTCGATCTTCTTGTCGCCGGAGAGTTGCGCGAGCGCTTTCAGGTCGAGCTGTTGATCGCCGGGAACCACGGCGAAGCAAACGCCGTGTTTGTCGCCGCGGGCGACGAGCGTCTTGAACACTTGCTCGGGCGGGAGGCCGACTTTGCGCGCGACGGATTCGGCGGCGAGGTCGTCGGGGTCGACTTCGTACTCCCGCACCTCGTACGAGATGCCGAGCGAGTCGAGGAGACGAGCGGCATTTGTCTTCACGAGCGCACCAACATGCGGCGCGTATTCATCCGATCCTTCGCGCCCCACGAGTATTTGTATTCCTCCGCGCCGCGCAGGAAGTCGAACGTATGCGCGCCTTCGCGCGCCGCGTCCTCGATCGCATGCGCGACGAGCACGTTGCCGACGCTCCGTTTCTCGTAAGCGGGATCGTAGCCGCTGAGGTAGTAGTACGAAATTCCCTGATGCGCGAAGCCGTAGAACACGCCGACGACGCGGTCGCCGAGTTGCATGGCGAACATGCGCAAGGCGCCTTCCGCGAGCATCAGGCGCGCGACCTCGCGATGGAAGCCCTGGATCACGTCGTCGCCGAGGACGCCGGGGAGATTGCGTTGGCGCCAACGGGCGGCGTGCAACTCGTAGAGTGCGCTGAGCAACTCGTCGAGGTTGTCGGGCGTCGCCGGCTCGAACTGCAAGGGCGCCTCGCGTTCCAGCGCGCGTTGGTAGTAGCGGAGCTTCTTGCGCGCATGCGTCGACAGCCACTCGCCCTCGAGCGCAAGGATCGGGCACTTCTCCTGTTCGTCGCGCGAATCGTCGAAGCCGTTCGGCGTCGCGGCGGCGAGCAGGGGAGACGCCGGCCGCAGTTGCTGCAGATCCCACACGGCGCAATCGGCGTCGGCGAGCGCGTCGAGCGAAGGATTGCCGAGGGCGTCGAGATAGTCCGAGATGCCGGTGCCGAGGAGGAGGCCGAGGGATTCTTCTTCGTCGCGGAGGATGTAGAGCGGGGCGAGCGCGGTGAGCGCATCGTCGGAGCGCTCCACGAGCGTGTACAGCTCGTCGCCGCCGAAACGGCGCCACCAGGGGAAGAGCCACATCGGCGACTGGAACGGCGTCGCGTTCGGATCGCGGCGCCAGAGCGTCTTCCAATCCTCGGACAGCGCCTCGAGCTCGGAGAAATTGCGCACGACGGTGCACGTCATAGAAGCGGCGGATTCTACGCCTGGTGGCCTGCGACGGTTGAATCGGTGGCAGATGGCGCAGGGATCGGCGTCGGGAGCAAGGCGCGCCGACGCAG
>JAFAVZ010000276.1 GCA_019242175.1 Acidobacteriota bacterium | reverse complement strand
CCGGGCCGAGATGCTGTTCCGCCAGACGCCGGTCCCGCAGTACGAGATCGCCCGGCTGCAGCTCGTGAAGTCGAACATCTTCCGTTGCCTCGACCGGCTCGAAGATGCGATCGCCCTCGCCTCCGCCAGCGCCGAGACGTTCTTCCGTTTCGGCGACCGCAAACGCTTTCTGAACGCCCGGCTCTACGAGGCCGGCGCGCTCGTGCGTCTGCAGGAGTCGCAGAAGGCGATCGATCTGTATCGCAGCATCGAGCAGGAGCCGTCGATCGCCGGAACGGTGACACACGTACAAATCCTGCACAACATCGCCCAGTGCTATCGCGATCTGAAGCGGTACGACGTGGCCGTCGAGTACTTCGCCCGTTGCACGGCGGAGTTCGAGCTGTTGGAGCTCGACACGTACATTCCGAAGAGCCGGTGGATGCTCGGGACGACGCTCGTCGCCGCCGGGCGGACGAAAGACTCGGTTCCGGTGCTGCGCCAGGCGTGGAACGAGCTGGAGAACGTCGGCCTCACCGCGGACGCCGCCCTCGCGGCGCTCGATCTGGCCGAGGCGCTGCTCGTGCTTGGCAATGCTTCCGAAGTTCCGTCGATCTGCCGCACTCTGCTGGACCGCTTCACGCGCGCCGGCATGACGTCTTCGGCGATCACGGCCCTCGCCTTTCTGCGGGAGACCGTCGCCATCGGACAGGTCACGCCGTCCCACATCCGTCATGTGCACGACTTCCTGCGCGAGCTCCCGGGCCGTCCGGCGCACATTTTTGCGCCCCCCATGGGCTCCCTGGAAGGCTGAAGTTCGCTTTTCCGCCACACCCCGCCGCAATGCACCGGCAGCGGATCGACCGCTGCGTGTTCAAAAATACACAGTATCTATAGAAGGAGGAGTCCTATGCGCTCGAATTCCGTGAAGTCTTCCGTCTTTGCTCTCGTACTCGCTCTGACGCTTTCCACTGCCTCGCCCCTGCTGGCCGCCGCCCGCCAGACGCGCGAGCGCGACCGCAGCCCCATCGAACGAATCGTCGTCTTCATCAAGCGCCTCATCGGCGCCCAGCCTCATGATGGGATCATTCCCCCGCACCCGGATCCGGAAGAGAACCACTGAGCCGTAGCTTCTGCTCCGGGAAACGCTCCGTCCGCCAACGTCACGATCGAAAAAGGAGAAGCCCCATCATGATGCGTTCCGTCAAGTCCGCAGCCCCCGCCGCCCTCGTCATCTTCATCCTCAGCACCGCCCCGACCTACGCCGCCGGCAAGACCCGCAACCGCGATCAGGAGTACGTCCGCAGCGCCGTCCAGCGCGTCGCGCAGATCGTCAAGCGCCTTTTCACCGCCGCCCCGAACGACGGAATCATCGTTCCGAACCCGTAGGCCGCTCGCTCCCATACGTTCCAACGAAAGATCAAGGAGAGAAAACATCATGCGCTCGACCATCAAGGCTGGCGTCGTCACCCTCACCCTCGTCACCGTCCTCACCGCCCCCGCTTTCGCCGCGAACCGTCAGGACCGCGACCGCGACACCACCGCCGGCTTCACGCGCACCATCGCGAAGATCGCCCGCTTCATCGGCTACGCGTACGACTCGATCATCATCCCGCACCCGTGAGGCGGGCACAGCGGGTACGGCCCGCTGCGCTTGTTGGCCAAGCCTTCACGAGGGGTTGCATCTCGTCGACTCCGGCGAGAGGCGAAGCGTTGGCAGGATCCCGCGGCAGGAACGCGGCTCGCCTGCATCAGGAGATCCTTCCCCGTCTGCGCGGGTCAGGATGACAGCCTGCGCCTGCGCTCACGCGCCTACGGATGCGGTCGGTGAATTCGCCGGAACCGGAAGCTCGCTGCCGAGCACGGGCAGCGTCACGGTGAAGCGGGCGCCTTTGCCCTGGCCTTCGCTTTCGGCCGTGATCTCGCCGTGGTGCAGCTCCACGATGTGCCGCGCGATCGCGAGGCCGAGGCCGAGGCCGCTGCGTTGCGTTGCGCCCTCGCCCTGGCGGAGGCGTTCGAACACATGGGGCAGGAACGAGGGATCGATCCCCTCGCCCTGATCGGTCACGCTGATGCGCAGCGCCTGGCCGAGCCGATCCATGCGCAGATCGACGCGCTTGCC
>JAFAVZ010000083.1 GCA_019242175.1 Acidobacteriota bacterium | reverse complement strand
GCGTACGGGAACGCCGACCACGACGAATGCGGACGGCACGTACAAGAGCGGCTCGGGACTTTTCCCCTTCAACCCGTTCACCGACAAGCCGAAGCAGTGCCCGACGGGCGCCTCCGCGCAGGAGTGCTTCAACATGAAGGCGAACTACCAGTTCGATTCGAAGTTCGGCCAGGCCACGTCGCCCGATGCGTACCAGGTCGCCGACCGTTCGCTCGCGCCGCGCACCTACCGGTTCTCGCTCGGACTCCGCTTCTAGGAATGCCGGGCCGGCTGGAGAGCCGGCCCTACGTTTTCCGTTTCGTCCACCACTTGTAACGGGCCTCGGCACAACGCCGAGGCCCTTTTTCGCTTTACTGATTTAGAATCCGAAGAAACCAAAATCGAAGTCCCGGAAGAGGAGGGCCCATGTTCCATCTCCCGAAACGGTTGTTGTATCTGCTCGCAGTATTGCTGTTGGCCGGCGCAGCGCTCGGACAGGCTACGACGTCCGCGCTCACCGGCACGGTCACGAACGACGGCAACCCGTTGCCCGGCGTCACCGTGACGATCACATCCCCGGCGCTGCTCGGCACGCGTGACACCGTCACCGTGGCGAATGGCGACTACTACTTCCCGGCGCTGCCGCCGGGCGACTACTCCATCACCTTCGCTCTCGAAGGGATGCAGACCATCACCCGCAAGGCGTCGTTGAGACTGGCCGAGACGAGCCGGGCGGACGTCGACCTGAAGGTCAGTAAGGTCGCGGAGTCGATCACCGTCACCGCCACCGCGCCGTCGGTGCTGGAGACGCCGCAGGTCTCGACGAACCTCGACGCGAAGCTCATCGAGCAGCTCCCGGTCGGGCGGCGCATCCAGGACCGCGTCGTCCTCGCGCCGGGCGTCACGCAGGGCGGCACGAACGGCCAGGTCGTGATCAACGGCGCGCAGTCGTTCGACAACCTCTATCTCGTCAACGGCGTCGTCATCAACGAGAACGTGCGCGGGCAACCGCAGGCGGCGGTCATCGAAGACGCCATCCAGGAGACCACGCTCCTCACCGGCGGCGTCTCGGCCGAGTACGGCCGCTTCACCGGCGGCGTCGTCTCGACCATCACGAAGTCCGGCGGCAACTCGTTCTCCGGCTCCCTTCGCGACAACGTCACGAACGACAAGTGGATCTCCCGCACCCCGCCCGAAGTGGCCCAGCACCTCGACAAGATGAACAACGTCTACGAGGCGACGTTCGGCGGGCGCATCATCACCGACCGGCTGTGGTTCTTCACCGCCGGCCGCAAGGAAAAGTCGAGCATCTCCCAGAACACGATCTCCGGCCGCGACGCGAACGGCGTCACGTTCCCGAGCATCGGCTTCAGCCGCGGCGTCGACCAGAAGCGCTACGAGGTCAAGCTGACCGGCAACGTCACCGCGAAGCACACCCTCGTCGGCTCGTACCTGAAAGTGAATGACGCGCAGACCGGCACGTTCTTCGGCAACATCGTCGATCTCGCGTCCGTCCGCTCCGTCGAGAACCCGATCGAGCTCACCGCCGTGCACTACAACGGCATCCTGACGAATAGCCTCCTCGTCGAGGCTCTCTACAGCCAGAAGGACGCCTCGATCGTCGGCGGCGGCGCCTCGGCCCGCGACCGCATCGGGGGCACGATGCTCCGCGACATCAACAACGGCTGGCGCGGCTACTCGCCGACCTTCTGCGGCGTTTGCGCGGCGAAGGAGCGCAACAACAAGGATTGGGCGGCGAAAGCCAACTACTTCCTCGCGACGCCGAGCATGGGCAGCCACAACCTCGTGGCCGGCTACGACGAGTTCCACGAGCTGCGGAACGAGAACAACTACCAGTCGGGCTCCGACTTCCGCTTCTTCGGCGACTTCATCATGGTCAACGGCGTGACGTTCATCCATGCCGACCCGACGCTCAACGCCTCCGGCGTCACGCGCTCCCGCATCCAGTGGGATCCGCTCCTCGGCCTCTCCCAGACGTCCGACTTCACGACCCAGTCGTTGTTCGTGAACGACAAGTGGGATCTCACCCAGAAGCTCAGCTTCAACGTCGGCATCCGCTACGACAAGGAGAACGGTGAGAACCAGGCGAAGATCAAGACCGTCGCCGACGACCGTTTCAGCCCCCGTCTCGGCGTGATCTACGACCTGAAGGGCGACGGCAAGCAGCGCGTCAGCTTCACCTACGGTCGCTACGCGGCGAAGATCGACCAGGGTCCGGCCGACTCCACGTCCACCGGCGGCCGCTACGCCACGTATCTCTTCCAGTACCTCGGACCGGAGATCAACAAGCCGGGCACGCCGACGGCGCAGCTCGTGCCGACGCCGCAGGTCCTGACCCAGGTGTTCAACTGGCTGGACGCCAACGGCGGCGCGAGCAACACGAACCCGCTCATCTTCAGCGCCGCCGTCCCGGGCCTGAACGTCCGCCTCGACAACAAGCTCAAGTCGCCGTACATGGACGAGCTGGCGCTCGGCTACGGCACGCAGATCGGCGGCAACGGCTACCTCCGCGCCGACCTCGTCCACCGCGAGTGGAGCGATTTCTACATCCTGCAGCGCGACCTCACCACGGGCAAGACCGCTGACGGCAAGCTCGACGTCGGCCAGATCCGCAACGGCAGCAACGACGACGGCTTCGAGCGCAACTACAACGGCCTGCTCGTGCAGGGCTCCTACAAGCTCTTCGGCCGCGTCACCCTCGGCGGCAACTACACGTACGCCACGCTGCGCGGCAACGTGGAAGGCGAAGAGTTCAACAACGCAACGGTTCCGGTCGGCGTGATCCAGCCGGGCGGCACCGAAGTCTTCGAAACGCCGAACTATCCGGAGCTCACCAGCTTCCGCCAGAACCGTCCGGTCGGCTATCTCATGGGCGACATCCGCAACCGCGCGAACGTGTGGGCCCAGGTCGACGTCCCCGTGCCGTTCGGCGCGCTGAACCTCGGCGTCCTCGAGCGCTACCACAGCGGCCAGTCGTTCTCCGCCGCCGCGGCGATCAACGACCTGCGGTCGGCGACGAACCCGACCGGCATCGTCAACCCCGGCTATGCCAAGCCGCCCACGACCGTGCAGTACTACTTCAGCAAGCGCGGCGCGTATCGCCTCGACGACATCACCTCGACGGACGTCAACCTCACGTACACCATCCCGGTGACGAAGGTGAACGTCTTCATCAAGGCAGACGTGCTCAACGCCTTCAACCAGCAGAAAGTCGAGTTCGTGGAGAGCCCGAACAGCACGGCCGGCCCGGTCATCAACAAGACCGTCCGGACGAGCGTCAACTCGACCGCCCTCGTGCCGTTCAACCCGTTCACCGACATTCCGAAGGCGTGCCCGAACGATCGTCCTGTCGCGCAGTGCGCCGGCCTCGGGTTCAACTACCAGCTCGATCCGGCGTTCGGCAGACCGACGAACAAAGACGCGTACCAGACGCCGCGTACCTATCGTTTCGCGGTCGGCCTGCGCTTCTAGTTCTTCTCATTCTCGTAGTCACGAAAACGCCTCGGCTTCGGCCGGGGCGTTTTTTTTGTCGCGCATATGCCTTGACACGCATATGCCTTTACAGGAATATGACCTGCGTGGAATCGGTGTTTCAAGCCCTCGCCGAGCCGAATCGGCGCGCGATCCTCGGCCTCCTGATCACGTCCGAGCAGTCCGTCGGCGAGATCGAACGCGAGCTCGGGATGTCGCAGCCGACGGTGTCCAAACACCTCCGCGTGCTCCGCGACGCCGGCTTCGTCGAAGCCACCGTCGACGCACAACGCCGCGTCTATCGCCTCAAGCCCGAGCCGCTCCAGGAGCTGGAAGCGTGGCTCGCCCCTTTCCGCCGTTTCTGGTCCCGACACGTCGATGCGCTCGAGCGGCATCTCGACGCCATGGACGACGAGCCCACGCCCGCGAAAAAGCAGCCGAGGAGAAAACGATGAGTGAGATCTATGCGCCGGGACCGGCCGGCGGAGCCCACATCGACAAAGACGGCGAGCGTTGGACGCTCGTCCTCGTACGCGACCTTCGCCATGCGCCCGCAAAAGTCTGGACGGCGCTGACCGAGCCCGAACACCTTCGCGAATGGGCGCCGTTCGACTCCGACCGCAGCCTCGGCACCGTCGGCAGCGCGACGCTCACCACCTTCGGCACGCCGCACGTCACGGAGACGTATGTGACGCGCGCAGATGCGCCGAAGCTCCTCGAGCTCAGTTGGGGCGGCCAGGACCTGCGCTGGCAATTGGAGCCGATCGGAAACGGCGGAACGCGGCTCACGCTGTGGCACAACATCGACCGCCGCTACATCTCGATGGGCGCCGCCGGCTGGCACATCGCCCTCGACGTGCTCGACCGCGCGCTGGACGGCCATCCGGTGGGGCGCATCGCCGGTCCGGACGCCATGAAGTTCGAAGGCTGGCAACGGCTGCACGCCGAATACGCGAAGCAGTTCGGCATCGCCTGAAGGGAGAAGCATCGATGGACACGACCCTGCAAAACCCCGCATTCCTCACCACGAAGACCTCGTCCAAGGCAACGACGATTGCCTACTGGATCGTCACCGCGCTCTTCTGCCTGCAGATGTCCTTCACCGCGTATGCGCAACTGCGCCTGCCTCAGGTGGCCGCCGCATTCGCGCATCTCGGCTTCCCCGACTACTTTCGCATCGAGCTCTCGCTCGCGAAACTGCTCGGCGTTCTGCTGCTGCTCGCGCCCGTGCCGCGGCGGCTGAAGGAATGGGCCTACGCCGGCTTCGCCATCGATCTCGCCTCCGCCGTCATCGCGCACGTCGCCGTGAGCGACGGTCCGCAGGCGTGGGGCTGGGCCGCGGCGACGCTCGGATTGTGGGCGGTGTCGTACGTTCTGTGGCGGCGGTTGGAGCGCTCTACGCCGGTCGCGCTCCGCGCATGATCGCCTCGAGGCTCAGCATCCCCCCGACCGCGCGGGCGAAGCCAGCCATCGCCGTCAGCTCCTGCGCGAAACGATAGAGATCGTCCGCGCTCTGCAGCGACTGCAGTCCCGAGAGCTCCAGGGCTCTCGTCATGGTCGACCGGCCGTTGTCGGCGCCGAGAATGCGCGTGAGCTTCTCGGTCGCGACCGCGTTCCAGTCGATCGTGTGGGGGATGGCCGTCATCTACGTTTGCTGATCCTTCGGCAGTCGGGCGAGAAGCTCGAGGTAGCGGCGTTCAAATTCACGACTCTGTTCCAGGGACGCATTCGCGAGCGCCTCCGCCGCCGCCCGCCCTTCCGTCTGTTCGCGCAGCGCCTGGGCGAAGCTGA
>JAFAVZ010000289.1 GCA_019242175.1 Acidobacteriota bacterium | reverse complement strand
GCGAAACGTGCTTCGCCTGTGCGCGTCCCAGATCACGACCCCGGGGATCTCACAGGAAAAGAGATCAGGTCGATGAAGTCCTCGTTGCTGTTGCTGTCCCCTCTCTGTCTGTCTCCGCTCGCGGCCTCGGCGCAGGATGCGGAGGCGTGGACGGGCGTGCCGATCCACTTCGATACGCCCGGCGCGCGCTCGCTGTCGATGGGCGCCACGACTGTTGCAGTTACAAGTGAGCCGTCGCTCGCGGCGTCGAATCCCGCCTCGCTCGGCGCGATCGGCGCGGACCGCGTGCGATTCGGTGCTGCCTACGATCACCGCCAACGGACGCGCCACGCGTCGTTCGGCGTCGTCACCACGTTCTGAAGGAGCCCCCGACCATGAAAGCGAACCTGTTGTTTCTTCTTCTCCTTCTCTGTCCGTTCGCTGCGTCGGCGCAGGATGTGGAGGCGTGGGCCGGCGTGCCGATCCACTTCGACACGGCCGGCGCGCGGTCGCTGGCGATGGGTGCCACGACCGTCGCCGTGACCAACGAGCCGTCGCTCGTCTCTTCGAATCCTGCGTCGCTGGCGTCGATCGGGAAACGCACGTTCGCGGCGGAGTACCGCAGCCGTACGACGCGCGCGCAGTACTTCAGCGGCGCGTCGTGGACGAATTTCGATACGACGCAGGCGAACATCACCAGCGCGACGCTCGTCCTGCCGCAGCAGGGCGTCACGTGGGCTGCATTCTTCGACGAGCCGCAGCACTCGGCACAGAACAATGGCCTTTTGCCGATCAACAGCACGCTGTTCATTCCGGCGCGGGTCTTTACGCAACTCCAACGCTACGGCCTTGGCGCGGGGTGGAAGCGCGGCAATCTCTCCGCCGGCGCCACAGTGCATTACGACTCGATGCGCATGCAGTCTTCGCGGTATGTGATGGCGCCGCAACCGAACACGATTCCCTATACCGAAATCCTCTATGCGAACGACAACGCGATCGCCTGGAATGCCGGCTTGCAATGGCAAGCAGCACCGGCGGTGACGGTCGGCGCCGTGTATGCGCGCGGTGCGCAGTTCGACGTGCAGCGCCAGGCGTTCGGATACTTCGACGGCGTGCCGGTGCCGACGGTCCAGTGGACGTATCACACGCCATCCTCGATGGGCGTGGGCGCCGCGTGGAACGGCGTGCCGAATCTCACCGTCGCCGCCGATGCGGTGCGCATCAACTATCAGGAGATGACGCCACAGGTTTTCATCGTCGGATCGCTCCCGCCCGTGCTGATGCGCGAGGCGACGGAGTTGCACGCCGGAGCCGAGTATCGCGTGACGCCGCACGTCGCAGTGCGCGCCGGCTGGTGGCGCGATCCGGCGCACGGCCCGGCGCCTTACTCGTTGTGGGTGCTGCTGCCGGAGATCCGGGCGTCGCTGCAGCCGGACGTCGACCAGGACCATGTGACGGCCGGCGTCGGCATCGGCACGGAGCGCCTGCGTTTCGACGCCGCATACGACCATAGCGAACGCACGCGCCGCGCTTCGTTCGGCATCGCCACCACGTTTTAGCGCCTTGTCATCCTGAGCGCAGCGAAGGATCTCCTGATGCGGGCGTGACGCGCACGTGCCGGGAGATCCTTCGCCGTCGATGCGGCTCAGGACGACAGTGTCGCGTGCATTGCTACGTCTCAATTCCACAATCGGATTTCTGCACTTTTTCTGCTGCGAAAGTACGTCCGCTCCTCAGCCGTCCGCGTAGTTGGTACTCGGAAGCCCAACAACGTCACGACGAACAGAAGGAGCATCGAATGAAACCCTCTCTCCTGCACCGTATGGCCGGTGCGCTTTTCCTCATTGCGGCTCTCGTTCAAGGTCCCAGCGTCCACGCGTCGAGCCATCGCGAGGCGCTCGCGGTTCTCAATGAGCCGTGCGCCGACAACACCGATACCTACGCCTGGGTCTCGAACGGCGCGCACGACAAGCTGTACCTCATCATGGACTTCAATCCGCTCCACGAGCCGGGCCAGGGCAACCAGGGTCTGCGCGCGTGCGACGGCTATCGTTACGAGTTCCACGTCGGCAAAGGCGCGTCGCTGAAAGACGAAGCGGTCTATCGCGTCGAGTTCAAGAAGGCGATTGCGCCCGCCGCGGCGCCGAAGCCCACGGATGCCGTCGGCGGCGGTAACGAGCTGCTGTGGCAGCTCACGGGCGGCACCGAGACGATGACCGTCACGCGTGTCGTCGCGCCGGGTCAGCCGAATCCGGTCGTGATCGGCGAGAACCTCAAAGTCCTGCCGAACAATCACGGCCCCCAGACCGACCGCCTCGTCTACGGCCTCGGTCCCTTCAAAGGCTACGACTCGGGTGATGCGAGCTCCCGTTCCGTCGGTCTTTACGACCAGACGTTCATCGACACGTTCATCCACACGCTGGCCGGCGGCAGCCGGATCATCGCCGGCCAGTTCGACGATCCGTACCAGCTCGACGAGAAGGGCATCTTCGATCTCGTCAACCTCGGCGCCACCGATCTGGGCGGCATCGCCGGCGCGCGCAAGACGCCGGTGGAAGACGTCTTCACCGGCTTCAACGTCTTCTCGATCGCGCTGGAAGTGCCGACCGCGGATCTCTTCCCGAACGGCATCCCGCACAACGGCACGCTGAACGCGACCTCCGTCGACAGCCTCCTGCGCGTGTGGGCGAGCATCAGCCGCCAGGCGACGCAGACCGTCGACCCGACGAACGTGATCACCGGCCTGCGCGGCTCGGGCAATTACGTGCAGGTCGGCCGCAACGCGCTGCCGCTGTTCAACGCGGGCCTCGTCGGCACGCAGCGCCAGACGCTCTACCTGCACACCGATCCGATGAAAGACGTCTCCCGCTTCGGCGCCGACATCCTCTATCCGGTGCTCGTCCGCGACGCCGAAACGCTCGGCATCTACAAGGTGCTCGGCGTTCCGGCCAGCGCGGTGGCGACGCTCAAAGGCCCGCGCCTCGACATCGTCAACGCCATCAACCTCGGCCGCCCCATTCCGGTCGCCGACGGCTCGACCGGCGACGTGATCACGATCGACGCCGCCGTCGACTCCCAGTTCCCGAACGGCCGGCGCCTCGGCGGCGGCACCGAGCCGAACCGCAATCAAGTGAACGTGAACAGCGTCCTCGTCAGCCTGATCGTCGGCGGCGATCCGACGCTCGGCCTCGCCAAGGGCGTCGAAGTCAACGAC
>JAFAVZ010000023.1 GCA_019242175.1 Acidobacteriota bacterium | reverse complement strand
CACGTTTCGCGCTGTAACCGAGTTTTCTTTCCGGACGAACAGGAGTCCAATGGGCCGATGCGCGATCCTCGACACTTCCAAATCGCGGCTCTTTCCACTTTGCTGCTGTACGGCATTGCGATTCTCCGCTTCGACGTCACGGCATTGCGCGCGCTGCTCATCCTCGCCACCGCGCTCGCCACGCAATGGATCGGCGCGCGGCTGACGAAGCAGAGTTTCGATCCGCGCAGCGCGCTCATCTCCGGCCTGTCGCTCTGCCTGCTCCTGCGCAGCAATGCCATCGGCTGGCTTCTCGCCGCGGCCGTGATCGCCGTCGGGAGCAAGTTCGTGATCCGCATCCGCGGCAAGCACGTCTTCAATCCGACGAACGGAGCGATCGTCTCCCTGATGCTCGTCACCGATCGCGTCTGGGTCTCGCCCGGCCAATGGGGCAACGCCGCCTTCTTCGCCTTCCTCATCGCCTGCCTCGGAGCGCTCGTCGTCAATCGCGCGGAACGAGGCGACGTCACGTGGGCCTTCATCGTCTTCTGGAGCGGCCTCCTCATCGGCCGTTCCCTCTCCCTCGGAGAGCCGCTGACGATCCCGCTCCATCGCCTCGAGAACGGCGCGCTGTTGCTCTTCACGTTCTTCATGATCTCCGACCCGAAGACGACGCCGGACCGCCGCATCGCCCGCATCCTCTTCGCGGCGCTCGTCGCCCTCGGCGCCTATTACGTGCAATTCAAACTGTTCCGGACGAACGGCCTCCTCTGGTCGCTCGCCGCGTTCTCGCTGCTCACTCCGATCCTCGACCTCGTGCTGCCCGCGAAACGCTACTCGTGGACGCAGCGCAATGAACCGCTCGCAGGAGGCACTCCGATCATGGCTCGCGCCGCCACCGCCATCACGCTGCTCTTCTCCCTCTTCTTCGCCACGAACGCGAGCGCGTTCTGCGGCTTCTACGTCGCAAAGGGCGACGCGAAGCTGTTCAACAAAGCGTCGCAGGTCGTGCTCGTGCGCGACGGCGACCGCACCGTGATGACGATGGCCAACGACTTCAAGGGCGATCCGAAAGAGTTCGCGGTCGTGATCCCCGTCCCCACCGTGCTCCAACGCGGCCAGATCCGCATCTCCGACAAGGCGCTCATCGATCGCATCGACGCGTACTCCGCGCCGCGCCTCGTGGAGTACTTCGATCCCGATCCGTGCAACCGCGTTCTGTATGAGCGCAACATGCAGGCCGTTCCTGCAGCGGCGATGAAGCGCGACGGCGCACGCGACGAGCGCGCGAAGAGCCTCGGCGTCACGATCGAGGCGCAGTACGCCGTCGGCGAGTACGACATCCTCATCCTCTCCGCGAAGCAGAGCGGCGGCCTCGAGACGTGGCTGCGCGAGAGCGGCTACACGATCCCGGCCGGCGCCGGCCCCGTGCTCGCGTCGTACATCAAACAGAACCTGAAGTTCTTCGTCGCGAAGGTCAATCTGAAGGAACAGTCGCGCCTCGGTTTCCGCTATCTGCGCCCGATCCAGGTCGCGTACGAGTCGCCGAAGTTCATGCTCCCCATCCGCCTCGGCACCGTGAACGCGGCGGGCACGCAGGAGCTGTTCGTCTATGCGCTGACGAAACGCGGCCGTGTCGAGACGACGAATTACCGCACGGTGAGGCTGCCGTCCGACGTCGAGGTGCCGTTGTACGTGAAGGACAAATTCGGCGATTTCTACAAGGCGATGTTCACGCGCCAGGTGGCGAAGAACGAGATGGCCGCGGTGTTCCTCGAGTACGCGTGGGACATGCGCTGGTGCGATCCATGCGCCGCCGACCCCCTCACCCCCGCCGAGCTCTCCGGCCTCGGCGTCTTCTGGGCGAAGCAGGACAGCGGCTCCGACGCGTTCATCACGCGGCTGCACGTGCGCTACGACCGCGCGCACTTCCCCGAAGATCTCGTGTTCCAGGAGACCGGCGATCAACAGAACTTCCAGGCGCGCTACGTGATGCGCCATCCGTGGACCGGCACCGGCTCCTGCGCCGAGGCGAAACGCTATCCGATGGAGCTCCGCGACCGCCAGGAACGAGAGGCCGAGAACCTCGCGGAGCTCACCGGCTGGAAGGTGACGGACATCCGAAAGACGATGAACCTCGGCGAGGCGCAGCAGGAAAAGAAGTGGTGGGAGTGGTAGCGGGCGATCACTCGTCGCGGAGGTCGATCTCGAGCTGTGCTCCCGGCGCGAGCGTCGCTTCCTTGCATCGCGACTGCGCGAGCCAGCGCTGCTCCTGACCGGGCGCAACGATCGTCGGCTTGCCGACGCAGACTCGATACGAGCCCGGCGCAAGGTTCGGCACGTTGTAGCGGCCCGGCACCTCGAACTGGATGCCATGGCCCGTGGCCCAGCGCATGAGATCGTGCCGGGGGAGGATCACGCCGTCCGCGAAGAAGACCGGCAGATTCTGCATTGCGGCGGCGAGGTCGTTCTCTCCCGGCAGCCGCACGACGAGATCGCCGCCTGCCGTTTGCACGTTCAAGAGCAACGGCCTGCCGTCGATCGGGATCTGAAGCGCGCGCAGTGAGTGGCCCGGCGGGCTGATGACGGCGACGGCCGTCTGCCACGCCGCGGGTACGTCGACGGAAAACGAGCCGTCGGTGTCTGTGGTCGCGAAGACGCCGTACGGTTGCTCGCCGGGCATCGACATGATCGTGACCTGCGCGCCGACGACGATGCCTCGCGGCGAAATGACCTTGCCCGAGAGTTGCCGCACGGTTTGGAGCCGCAGCGTGAACGGGCCGTAGCTCGTGCCGTCGTGAACCGTGAGGTAGGCGTCGTCGGTCGGGCGCGGACGATCGTTCATCATGACCGACGCCGTGAGGTGGACCTGCCCTTCCGGCACCGAACGGAAGACGAATCGGCCGTCTGATGAAGTGCGCGTCACCGTCGAGGATGCGGCCTGCTCGTGCTGAAGCGAGACCGCCGCGCTCGGGATCGGCTTGCCGTCGCCATCGACGACGATTCCTTCGATGGCATTGTCGGGCAACGCGATCGTGACGTGCGCATCGGCCGCAATCGTTATCGGCAGACGCGCGGAGACGCGCGGCTTCGCAGTCTCCACTTCGACGCTCCAGTCGCCGTCGCGCGGCAGATAGACATCGAAGAGTCCGTCTTCATCCGACTTCGCCGCGCCGCGAATGGATCCGAAGCGCCCGCCGAACCATAAGGAGGCGTTCGGGATGATCTCTGCGCCGCGCTTCACCTCGCCCGTCACATGAACGAGGCGCAACGCGATCTCGTGCGGCGGATCGGAGTCCGCGATGGCTGTGATCTTCGTATCGGCGAACGGGTTGCCGGCCGCGTCGGTCACGATGACGTTGAAGTCGCCAGGCGTCTGGCCGGGAACCGCGACCTCGCCGTTTTCGCTCACCGATCCGGCAAACGTCGGCTCATCGGCAAGCGCGTTGGTGTATGCGGCGATCGGCGTCACGGCAACGCGCCACGGCTTCCCGAGCCAGTCGCGAGCCGGACGAACCGAGAGGCGGATGTCGATCGGCGATCGCAGGTCGAGCAGCGGACGAATGGTGGTTTCGCTGCCCTCATAGACTTCGATCGGATAGAGACGCGCCGGCGCGAAACCCGGTTGCTCGACGACGACTTCATAGCTGCCGGCGGCGATGCCGACGAGCTGAAAGAATCCGTCTTCGCCAACGGGCGTCTCGGCGACCGGACGTCGAAGCCGTTCGCTCGTGCGTCCTTGTGCGCCGGCGGCAACGACACGAATCAGCCGGGCGCGGGCGCCGGCGAGCTTCCCCTTCTTCCCTTCGATGCGCGCCCGTCCCGCAACGGACGCTCCCGGACGCAACTTGATGGTGCCGAGCTCGCGCACCGTCCCGCGCGCGATGCGCTGCCCCCATCGATACTCCGGCACGAAGCCTTTCGCCCGGATCACCAGATCGACGAGGCCCGCCGGCACCTCGCAGGCCCACGTGCCGTCTTCCGCCGTCGCGCAGTCTGCGCTGGCGCCCTTCGGCAAGTGCAGCGGTCGAGACGAGGCCGGCGGCTCATCGAACTGAATTGCAAACGCGCGTGGCGTTTTTCGTTTTTCGTCCCGCGAGGCAAGCACACCGGTCAGGCGTCCTGTCGGCCAGACCGACATCGCGAGCGCCGTATCCGCATCGACGACTACGCGCTCACGCGGCGACCACCAGCCCGGCGCGACCAACGCCGCGTACCAACGACTGCCTTGAATCACCGTCGCCTGCGCGGTGCCGTCGACGATCGGGACGTCGAGGGGCTCGCCGCCCCCCGTAGCCGGCTCGAGACGAACCACGCCACGAACGGCGACATCCGGCGGAAAGGTGAAGCGAACGGTCCGCTGCGTTTCCGCGCGGAGCGCGCCTGCGGCGAGGCCGATCAGGAGCGCAGCGGCCAATGAAGAGCGCATGGTTACCCGCAGCTCTCGTATTCGGCCGAACAGGCGCCGGTGTCATTGCGTGGTCCATTGGAGCCGCCGCCGTTGTTTCCGCCGCCACCTCCACCGCCACCGGAGACTTCCGTGTAGTAACAGGCTCCTCCGGTCGTGACGCACCAGCGATTCATCATCAGGCTCTGTTCCTTGCAGTAGGTACCCTCGCCATTGGAGTTGTTCGCCACCTGGTAGCAGGTCTCGGCCGCGGCGCCATAGAAGGTCGTCTGGATGTCGCACTTGAAACATCCCGGGCCATAGGTGACTTCGCCGGAGGCAAGCGCTGCATTGGCAATCGAGAGGAGGAAGACTACGGACAACGATCTAAGAATGAATTGTATATATCAATACCTCCGTGTATCAATATAGCGATCGACGTGGCGTACTGTCTATGAGCCTTATGAGCTCCGTCGCGCGCCCAGCCGTATCATCGCCACAATCCCCAACAACGGCCCCGGCGCGAGCGCGATGAACGCGTAGCGCCAGCCGACGGCGTCGACGAGAACGGGCATCAGGCGGATGGAGATCGTCGTGATCAGGAAGCCGATGCACGTCTGCAATGTCAGCGCGGTGCCGAGGTAGCGCGGGTCGCCGAATTCGGTCACGCAGGCGGAGAATTGTGCGGAGTCGGCGACCACGGTTGCGCCCCAAATTGCGGCGACGGTCAGCAGCGCGGCGGGTGAGCCGGCGTAGAGGAAGCCGATCGCGATGCAGCACGCGCCGCTGATCGCCATCGCGACGCCGGCCACGACGGGGCGTCCGATGCGGTCGGCGATCAGGCCGGCGACGACGCAGCCCGCCGCACCGCAGCCGATCACGAGGAACGACGCGCTCTCGGCGAGCAGGGGCGGTGCGCCGCTGGCGCCGAGGCTGGCGCGGATCATCACCGGGGCCCAGGTCCACATCGCGTACAGCTCCCACATGTGGCCGAAGTAGCCGAAGTTCGCGAGGCGCACGCCACGGTTGCTGAAGACGCGGGCGAACTGCGTGATGTCGAACGGTTGGTTCGGCAACGCATACGGCCCATCGTGCACGAAGAGCAGCACGATGACTGCGGCGATCGTCGATCCGACCGATGCCAGCGCGACGTTCCCCCGCCAGTTCGAAGAGCCGATCGCGTTGATGAGATACGGCGACGCCTTGCCCAGCGTGAGCGCGCCGATGAGGATGCCGAGCGCGAGACCGCGGCCGGTGCGGAACCACGTCGCGATGATCTTCATCCCCGGCGGATAAACGCCCGCGAGACAAACGCCCGTGACGAAGCGCAACGCGATTGCCGGCCCGACGGAATGGACGCGCCACGCAAAGAGCGCGTTCACGAGGGCGCCGACGATGGCCGAGACGGCGAAGAGATGGCGGACGCGAAGGACGTCGGGCAGGTTGAGCAATGCGCTGAGCAACGTACCGGCGACGAAGCCCAGTTGCACCGCGAGCGTGAGCCACGCGGACGTCGCCGCGTCGAGCTGCCATTCCTTCGCGATTTGCGGAGCGACGGCGGAGACGCCGAACCAGAGGGCCATCGCGAGGAGCACGGCGGTGGCGGTGGCCACGAGAGCGGCGGTGCGCGTCATGCGGTGCGCGCACATCATGAGGGAAAACATCTCCGTTTTGCGCGACCTCCATCAAAGAGAGGTTTCTCCATGCGCAGAATCGTGATCGGCATCGCCATTCGCTGAAGAAGGCCCGGAAGTCGCATCGATTCGGCGCGTGCTTCTCGCGCTCTGGCTCACGTTCGCACCGCTCAACGAGGCGCGGCAGGAAGTGGCGGTCGCGGCGGTCAACGGCCGCATGTACCTTTTCGGTGGCATCGCCGGCAACACGGTTCTCGCCTCGGTCGAAGAGTACGACCCGATCGCGAACCGTTGGCGGTTCGTCGCGCCGATGCCCGAGCCGCTGCATCACACCGCGGCGGCGGTCGTCGACGACCGGTACGTCTTCCTCGTCGGCGGCTATCGCACGCTCGCGTTCGATCCCACCGATTCCGTCTATCGCTACGACACGCTGCTCGACGCGTGGATGCGCATGCCGTCGTTGCCCGCGCCACGTGGCGCGTTGGCGGCGGCGACGATCGACGGCAAGGTGTACGCGGTCGGCGGCACGCCCAACCTCGCTGCATTGACGGTGTTCGACGGCGAGCGTTGGACGTCGCTGGCGCCGATGCCGACGCCGCGCGAGCATCTCGCCGCGGTCGCCGTGAACGGCAGGCTCTTCGCGATCTCCGGCCGGCGCGGCGGCGCAAATCGCGACGCTATGGAGATGTACGACCCGCTCACGAACGGGTGGACGTCGCGCGCGCCGATCCCGACCGCGCGAAGCGGCATCGCAGCGGCAGCATTCGGAGAACGGATCTACGTCTGCGGCGGCGAAGGCAATCCGTCGACGCCGAGCGGCGTGTTCGGCGAGGTCGAGTCCTATGACGTCGCTGCCGACGCGTGGCGCGCCGAGCCGCGGATGCCGACGCCGCGGCACGGCATCGGCGCGGCGTTGATCGGCGGCGCGATCTACATCCCGGCCGGTGCGGCGGTCGCGGGGTTCGGCATCACGGCCACGAACGAAGCGCTCGTCATTGCGTCGCCGTCGCGGCGGCGGGCGGCGTTGCCGTAGCGGCGCTGCGGTCGAGGGTCACGGCGTACTTGCGCGCGAGGTAGTCCTCGATGCTCATCCGTTCGGCGTCGGTCAGCGCGCGGGAGTAGACGAGCATCTCGGCGATGTCGCCGGCCCACGGCTCGCTGAAAACCGTGCCGGTGCCGCCGATGTAGAGCTGCGGCAGCCCGTGCTCGTTCGCGCACGCCACGTTGTCCAGCATCTTCTTCCCGTTCACCCAGCCGCTGAACGTCTTCGGCCCCCAGGCGTCGGTCGTCAGATACGTCTGGTTCGCGGCGAGCGTGAAGTAGCCGACGACGCCCGCGCTGCCGGCGAACACCGCGTAAGTCTTCGCATCGCCCGCGCGGTTGTCGAGGCCGGCGGCGCGGTCGTAATCGCCGTCGTCCTGTCCGTAAAGCTTGCGCAGCGACGACTCCGCGACGCGACTGTTGAACACCGCGAAAACGGTCGCCTGCGGCACCACCCCGGGATCGAGATTGAGGTTCGTCTCCAGCAGGTCGTCATCGCCGTCGAAGCGCACCGCCGGCAGGTTGTTGATCGCATTCGGATAGAGGCGCGGCTGGCGGCCCGACGACGTTTGCATCGCCTGCATGTTGTTCGGCGACTTCCACATCGTGACGACGTTCTCCGGGCCGGTCGTCACCAACGCATCGGCGCGCAGCCAGAGCGACAGGCCGTTCGTCGGCACCGTCGCTCCTTCGACCTGGATCAATCCCGGCGTGATCACCTGGATCGACGGCGTCGAAGCGGTCGCCGGCGGCACAGGCGGCTCGGTTTCCGTCACGGGCGTTTCGGACTTGCGTCCGCAGGCGGCCAACAGCAGAAGAGCGAGGCAAAGCGCTTTCTTCATGATTCGATGCTAGCGTAGCCAGCAACTGTCGAGCCTACTCGCACCTCGAGCTGCGAGCCGCGGCCTGCGATCTCCACCGGCCCTCCGAGCGCCGCCGCCTCCGCGACCACGGCCTGGAGGAACATCGGCGGCACTTCCCGCCCGAGCAGCTCGTCTTCGATCTCCGCCCGCAACTCGATGTCCTGCAGCCCGAGGTATCGGTCGACGAACTCCAACTCCTCGGCGAGCGTGACGGTCGCGCGTTCGCGGAAATCGAGATTGCGGCGCAGCAGGCCGCTGAGGCCGACGAGCATGTGGTCCGCAGCATCCGGATCGGTGCGCACCAGGCCGCCGATCGTGCGCAGCGTGGCGAAGAGGAACTGCGGCTGCAGCTTCGTGCGCAGCAGCTCGACCTGCTCTTTCGCGAGCTGTGCTTCCAGCTGCAACGCGCGCCGCTCGCGCTCGGCGTTCTCGCGATACATCCGCCACAGGTTGGCGATGCCGAGGATCACCGCGGCGTAGAAAATGTTGCGATGGAACCGGATGCGCATCGAGGTCTTGATCAGATCCATCGTGATCGGCTTTCCCTCGGAAAACTCGGTGTGCATGCTCCCGTAGACGGTGCGGACGAAAGAGATGAGGGGGAGCAGCGCGACATTGATCAACACGTTGATCAGATTGCGCAGCGGATATTTTTGAGCGAGAAGGAAGAGGAAGGGCGCCACAAGCGCCCAGTTCACCGCGAACGTGAACTGATAGAGGATCGTCTCGTCGACGCGCTCCAGTTTGCCGCTCAAAACCTTCACCCGGCTGAAGAACTCGAACGTCGAAAACGCGGCGGCGATCATGGACAAGCCGAGGAGCGTGCCGGTGATCCACAACGCACGGATGACTTGGCGGCGGATCATGACGCGAGCGGGAGCAACGGAGTCGCGGAGCGGTGGAAAGGGATGCGCACGTCGGCGACGAACTCGCCGCCTTCGCGATGGAACGCAAGCGCCTGGCGCGTGCCGTAGAGAAACGCGAGGCGGGCCTTCGTGTTCGGCACGCCGATGCTGTCTCCGCGGAAGATCGCCGACTCGTCGCTGCCCGGGCCGTCGTCGCGCACCTGCAGGCGCAGGTCCTCGCCGTCCTGATAGACGCGCACCGTCACCGAGCCGCCGTCCGCCCGCTTCGCCACGCCGTGCGTGATCGCGTTCTCGACGAGCGGCTGCAACAACAACGGCGGCAGGAGAGCCGTGAGCGTGTCGAGCTCCGCCTCCACGCGCGCCCGTAACCGGCCGCCGAACCGCGTGCGTTGCACGTCGAGGTACCGTTCGATGAAATCCAAATCCTCGGCCACGCTGACCTCCATCCGATCGCCGGCTTCGAGCGAACGGCGCAGGAGATCGGAGAGCGTGGCCAGCGTGCGCTCCGCGGCGCCCGGATCGGTGTGCACCAGCGTCGCGATCGCGTTCAGCGTGTTGAAGAGGAAGTGCGGCTGCAGATCGGCGCGCAGGCGGCGGAGATGGGCCTTGGCCAGCTCGGCCTCGCATTGCGCCTCGCGCCGCCGCTCTGCCGCCCCCTCCTGCAGCATGCGGAGGAAGTTGACGATTCCGACGATCACGAGGAAGAACAGAAAGTGCGGAAAGAGAAGGACGATGAAGCCGTCGATCCATGCGCCAGTCGGGCGCGGATCGCCGGGGATCAGCGACTCGATCGAAAGGTCGATGGCCGACCGAGCGGCGGCGACGCCCACACCGATGGCCAGCAGGACGCTGGCGTTGCCGCGGCGAGGCGCGCGACGGAGCGGATAGCGATCGGCGAGCTTGACGATGAACGGCGTGAGCGCGGCCCACAACGCCATGACGATCACGAGATCGCTTCGGCGCTGGCGCATGTCTTCCGCACCGGCGCTGAGGATGAGGGAATGCTGCGTCGCGAGGAACGCGCCGACCACCACCCACGCCGCGATGATGGCAAGCGCCCGTTTGACCATCCGTCTACTTTAACGGTGACCGCAAGACCACGACCCGATCCTCGGTCGCGCAGGACGCGTAAATGTCTCCTCCCGTGATCGCCAGGCCGACCGGCCGGCCGCACGCCTCGAGCTGCCGCTTGCCGGCGCGCGATGCGATCACGGTCAGCTGCGCACTGTTCCACGCGCCGACGACGAGGTCGTCGATATGGTCGCCATCGAGATCGCCCCACGCCAACGACGTCGCGCCCGGAATCTCGTGCACTTCACTTCGGCCTGTGCGCCAGATCGCGACCGCGTCGGTGAGGATTGCCGCGAGCTCGCCGTTGCGGCCGGCGGCGACGACCCAGGGCTGCTTCGTCGTTCGATACAGAATGTCGACGCGGTGGTCGAGGATCCTGCGGATCGTGTTGTCGCCGTGGCCGGGCACGAGGATGGCGGTGATGCCTTCGCCGCCGGCGTCGACGCTGCCGAGAATGTAGTACGGCATGGTACCGACGTCGACGCCCGTCGCCTCGGCGAACCCGTTCTTGCCGCCGCGCCGGATCCGTACTTCATGCGTCTCGGGGCTCTCGACCGCGACGTCGACCCAGCCGTCGCCATCGAAATCGCCCACGGTGACGCTGTGCAGGTGATCCTTCGCGCCGGTCGCGAACGGCGAGCCGGGCATCGGCGCGAACGAGCCTTTGCCGTCGTTCAGCAGCACGGTGAAAAGATCCGTCTCGTGGTTCGCGAGCACGAGGTCGACATCGCCGTCTCGATCGACGTCGACGGCATCGACGTCGCACGGCTGTTTGCCGCCCGCAAACGTCGCGCGCTCCTTCCCCCGAAACACCGTGATCGAGTCGTCGCCGGCATTCGCGGTGACGAAGTCGATGCGATGGTCACCGTCGAAGTCGCCTACTGCGAGCGCGCGCGGCTGATGGCCGGTCGCGAACGTCTCGATCGCTGGCGCCGCCGGCGGCACGCGCGCGTGCTCCGCGGAGCACGCAACGAAAAGTAGCGCGACGATCGCCGTGCGCGCGTTCACGGCAGTTGCCACTGGGCGCGCATCTTCTCGTAGTCCGCGGCGGTCAACTGCACGAGGCGCGGGTGGGCGGCGGGATCGAGCCAGTGCAGCAAACGATCGAGATCCGTCTCGGCCATCGCGGTGCAGCCGGCCGTGCCGTGACCCGGGCCGCCCCAGATGTGCAGGAAGATGCACGAGCCTTTGCCGGGCTGCCCTTTGTCGTTGTAGTCGACGACCGCGCCGATGCGGTACGCCTCGATGCTGCGCATCTTTTCCGAGCTCTTCCAATCCGAGTCGGGATCGCGCTCCACGATCGCGTTGTAGAAGCGCGAGTTGACGTCGTCCACACACTCCGTCGTCTCGCGCAGATAGCGATACGGCATGCGCAGGTCGGTGCTGGGCGCGAAGCCGAACGTGTCGCCGATGGGAATCTCTCCCGACGGCGAACGGCCGTCGCCCTCCTTCTTTTCGCCGAGCGGCGCGAGGCCTCTGCGGCCGACGACGACCGGCACGTCTTCGCCGACTTTCTTCCATGCGTTGCCCGCGCGTTCGTACGTGCGGAGCGTGCCGTCGACGACGCCGAGGTTGGGAGTGGTCACGACGACGAGCTGACGCGGCGTGGCGCAGGCAGCGAAGAAAAAGAGGAGGAAGGAGAGTCGGCGCATGGCAGAGCGGAGTCTACAATCAGCGGCAGATGCGGCGTCTCGCCATCCTGCTCCTCCTCGCGCTCCCTGCGTTCGCGCGAGACGCGGCCGAGTACCGCGCATTCTGGGTCGACACGTTCAACTCGCCGTTCGCCAGCCGCGCGGACGTCGCGCGCATCATCGACGCCGCGGTCGCCTCGAATGCGAACGCCGTCTTCGTGCAGGTCCGCCGCCGCGGCGACGCGTGGTATCTCGACGCCAAGGAACCGTTGCCCGAGGTCGCCGGCTTCGGCGAGCCCGATGCGAATGGAAATCCGACCTACGATCCGTTGCGCGAGCTGATCGCCGCGGCGCATGCGCATCACGTGGAAGTGCACGCGTTCGTGATCGTCGGCGCGGTCTGGCGCGGGGACCGCCCGCCGCGCGATCCGTCGCACGTCTTCC
>JAFAVZ010000431.1 GCA_019242175.1 Acidobacteriota bacterium | reverse complement strand
GGCCAGCTCGGGGACGGCGACGATGTCCGCGCCGGCGCGCACGCCTTCGTCATAGGTGCGCCGGATGAGCTCCGCATTCGAGTGGAGGGCGCCGACGGTAGTGTTGATCTGTCCGATGAAGACTTTCATGGTGGCGACTTGAATGACATCCCTTTCGTCAAGGCCGGCGAGAACGCGAAACGTCGTGAAGGCTTGGCCAACAAACGCGGCGGGCCGTGCCTGCTGGCCAACAAACGCGGCGGGCCGTGCCCGCTTGGCCAACAAGCGCGGGCCGTGCCCGCTCAGGATAAGATATTTGCCATGTCCGACGAATTCGGCACCGTGAGCATCCGCCGCGGCGATCGCGCCCGGGAGATCGAAGTCATCCGCCAGCATTACCGCGCGCATCGCGACGCGCTGTCGAAGATGATGGCCGATGCGCCGACCGAGCATCTCGCCGCCGAGTACCAACGCCTCCTGCACGAGATCGACACCGCGCTCTCCAAGCTCGACGACCTGGATGTGCAGGCCACTGCCGCCGGCGCCGCGCCCGTTCCGCCGCCCCCACCGCCCGTCGCCCCACCGTCCCTCGATCGACGCACGGAACCGGGCAACCGTCCGCTCGTGCAGCCGCCGTCTGCTGCCCCGCTGCCGCCCGTCGGCGCCTACGAGCCGCCGATGGAAACGTCCGGCTCCGGCTCGCGCGTGCTGCTCATCGTGATCATCGGCGTCGTCGTGCTGGGCGTCATCGGCTGGCTGATCTGGCGCGCGAGCGATCGCGGCGCGCAGAAGCCGATCGTCGAGGCTCCGGCAACGACCGCGACGCGACCGATCACCGACACGGCGGTCGTCACGCCCGCCGAGCCAACGCGCACCGCGACGACGGCACCGGCGCCGGCCGCGGAATCGGGCAGCCTGAAGATCTCGCCGGCGATGCAAGACTACGGAACGATCCGCAAAGGCACGCGCGCCGTGCGCCAGTTCGAGGTGACGAACCTGACCTCGCAGCCGCTGGCCGTGAACGTCGCCCGCTCGCATTGCAAGTGCCTCTACTACGACTACCACGCGATCGCGCCGAAGAAGAAGGAGACGTTCACCGTGACGATCGACGGCGCCCGCGCGCCGGCCGGCGACCTCCGCGAGACGCTCGCCATCACGGGGAAGGACAAGTCGGTGCTGGGGCAGCTCGAGATCTCGGCGACGATCAAGTGAGCGGGCGCCTTTCATCCTGAGGCGCGCAGGGTGTCATCCTGAGCCGCGTAGACGGCGAAGGATCCGTACCGATCTTGCGGCGCGCCTGAAGGTACGGATCCTTCGCTGTCTTCGCAGCTCAGGATGACACGCGCTAGTCGAACGAGCTGCGCAGCCGCTTCGTCTGCGAGCGCTTCTTCTTGTCCTCGAGACGCCTCTGCTTCTGCGCCTTCGGCGTCCGCGTCTTCTTGCGCGGGGCCTGTTCGGTGAGCGCGTCGCGGAGCAGCTCTTCCATGCGGGCGAGTGCGCGGTCGCGGTTCGCGAGCTGCGTTCGTTCCGCCTGCGACGTCACGCGCAGCACGCCGGCGCGGCTGATGCGCGACGCGAGCTGTTCGCGCACGCGTTGCTTGCGATCGTCGGGAAGCGGGAGCGCGTCGACGTCGACCTCGATCGTCACCCGCGTCTCCACCTTGTTCACGTTCTGGCCGCCCGGGCCGCCGGCGCGGGAAGTCGCCGCGCGCAGCAGCTGCGCCGGAACGGTCACGCCTTCGCCGAGGTCGAGGTCGCGCATGGCGTCGGGATGATAATGCGAGTGTGAAGCGCGCCGTCGTCCTGATGCTGTTTCTCGCTCTGCCGCTGCAAGCCGACGTGCGCCAGCTCGTCATCGACGGCGCCAAGCGGCAGGTCGGCATCACGCGCATCTACGACTCGTCGTATCGATCGCTGCGCTATCCGAACGGCGACGTGCCGCCGGAACGCGGCGTCTGCGCGGACGTCGTCATCCGCGCGTTCCGCAACGCCGGGCTCGATCTGCAGCAGCTCGTGCACGACGACATGCGCGCGAACTTCGCGAAGTATCCGCAACGCTGGGGCCTGCGCCGTCCCGACACGAACATCGATCACCGCCGCGTCCCCAACCTCGAGACGTATTTCTCGCGGCGCGGGAAGGCGCTCGCGATCACGCGGAGCTCGACGGACTACCAGCCGGGCGACATCGTCGCGTGGCGGCTGCCTGGCAGCGGACTGCCGCACATCGGCATCGTGAGCGACGTGCGCGAGCCGGGGACGAACCGCTATCGGATGGTTCACAACATCGGCGCCGGCGCGCAGCTGGAGGACGTGCTCTTCGCGTACGACATCGTGGGACATTTCCGCTGGTAGCAATCCGCGGCCGGCGTGCGCGCGTAGGTGAGGGGACATGAAGTCGCTCTGGGACCCGACCGCCCGCCTCGAGATCCTCCGCCGCATCGATCGCCTCACGCCCGAGACGCAGCCGCAGTGGGGGCGCATGAATGCCGAGGAGATGCTGGCGCACATCGTGGCCGGGATGCGGATGGGGATGGGCGAGCTCCCGACGCGCGAACGGCGGACGGTCTTCCGCTACTGGCCGCTGAAGCACCTCTTCGTCTACTGGGTCCCGTTCCCTCGCTCCGCTTACGCCCCCCGCGAGATCGTGACCCGCGGCCTGAAGAACGGGTCGACGTGGGAAGCGGACGCATCCGCGCTACGTGCGTCCATCACCGCGTTCGAGACGATGACCCCGCGCGGCCGCCGCTGGCCGACCCACCCGATCTTCGGCCCGCTCTCCGGCAGCGCGTGGGGCGCGCTGGGGTGGCGACATCTCGATCACCATCTGCGGCAGTTCGGGCTGTGAGCTCAACGGCCGCGGCCGTCTTCATTTGCCCGTAGCGGTAGAGTCCCCGATCCCGGATTCCGCGTCTCCGGATCGAACGCGTTTCGCTTTCTCCAGCCACTTCGGTCTGGGCGATTTGGAGGGAGGAACCGCGATCGGATCTCCCCAGGCCGACGGATCGTTGCCGTCGGCAATCGTGAGATCGTCCATTTCCGATTGGGTCAATCCGGAGTCTCGATGTTTCTTCATGGCTGCCACCCGTGATGACTCGCATCGTGCGAACGCCTGCGACGTGAACGATCAAAACCAGAGGGCGGCCGCCGTCAGTGCGGCCGAGGATCTGATAGCGATCTGCACCGTGCCGTCGCTTGTTTGCCCGAACAGCGAAACCGTTCCAGAGTACTTCCGCCGCCTCCCAGATTTCGACATCGTGAGTTGCTAGTTTGGCACCATCGAAGCCGATCGACCACTCGTCGGGCTCGAAGCGACTCCAATCCACCATCAATTTTCGAGTGTACCTCGGCCCCTTGCCGGCCCCATCCGTCACCCCTTCGTTACACCCGACTGACCGGAGATTCTTGCGTCTGACCTGAAATTCTGATTCACTGACCGCTCGTTCAGTGGTGTGACCATGGCTACCCGATCCAAAGAAGAAGTCGTCCAGGAGTTCCGCATCCAGTCCATCCAGGACGCGGCCATGCGGGTCATCGCCCACAAAGGCATCGCCGGCGCCACCATGCAGGACATCGCCGAAGAGGCGGGCGTCGCCAAGGGCACCATCTACCTCTATTTCCGCGACCGCGACGACCTCGTCGAGAAGACCTTCGAGACGGCCATCACCCAGCTTCACGGCCTCATCGACCGCGCGTGGGCCAGCGGCAACACCTTCGAGCAGAAGCTGCGCGCCACCATCGCCGCCAAGTTCGAGTTCTTCCGCGAGAACCGCGAGTTCTTCCGCCTCTACGCCTCGCTCCGCATCCCCGAGGGCGACATCCGCGATGAACGGCGCGACCGCCGGCATCGCGGCCATTGCCAGGAGCAGTACCGCGCCCGCATCGATCTGATGGGGCAGGCGCTGGCCGAGGCGATGGAGCGGGGAGAGGTGCGACGGATGAATCCGAAGCGGCTGGCGCTCTTCATCATCGAGGCGACGAACTCGGTCGTCATCGAGCGAATCATGGAAAACGAATCCCCACCCGAGCCAGAAGACATCGACCTGGTCACCAGCGTGATCTTCGACGGCATCGGCACGCGCATTACGACCTGACGGAGCACTCATTGAAGCGAGTCGTACTCATCCTCATCACCCTCATCGCGTCCGGCGCCGCGAGCGCCGAGACGCTCACCTTCCAACAGGCTCTCGAGCGCGCGCTGCAGGTCAACAACAGCGTCGAGCGCTCCCGGGCCGACATCGCGGTCGCCGACGCCAACCGCCGCCAGCTGCTGTCGAACGTCCTGCCCCGCATCACCTTGAGCGGCGCCGGGCAACGCAACAGCGAAAACGTCTCGTTCGGCAGCGGCTCCGACGCCCGCACCATCCTTCCCGCGAACGACTGGAACTACCGGGTCGTGATGTCCCAGCCGCTCTACGCCGGCCGGCGCGAGTTCCGCGCGTACTCGCAGGCGAAGCTCGGCGTGGAAGTCGCGCGGGACAGCGTCGCCGCGACGGAAGACGCGGTTCTGCTGCGCGTGGCGGCGAACTACCTGCAGATCGTCGACAGCGATGCGCGCATCGAGATCGAGCGGCGCAACATCGAGCTGGCCGAGAAGCGGCGCACGCAGGCCCAGGCGTTCTATGAAGCGGGCGAGTCGACGAAGGTCGACGTGCTGCGCGCCGAGACCTCTATCAAAGGCGCGCAACGGCAGCTCGCCGTGGCGCAGCAGGCGCGCGAGACCGCCGCGTCGCAATTGCGCGCCGACCTCGATCTCGACGGCACGCTCGAAGTCACGCGTCCGGTGCATCCGTTGCCCGACATCCCGACCGAGACGTCGCTGATCGGGACCGCCGAGGCTTCTCGCGCGGATGTGCGGCTGGCGGCGAAGAACGTCGAGATCGCCGAGCTGGAGATCAAGAAACAGCGCGGCTTCTGGCTGCCGACGCTCTCCTTCGACGGCGGCTTCATCAATCAGAAGACGCAGTTCCCGGCAGGCCGCTACAGCTATGGCGCGATCCGTTTCGACGTTCCGCTCCTGCAGTCGGGCGAAGTGGAGGCGCGCATCGCCGGCGCGAAAGCGCGCGAGCTGCAGGCGAAGCTCGACCTCGACACGGCGAAGACGGATGCGAAGGAAGACGTGCGCCGCGCGCTCGTCGACCTGCGCGCCGCAGAGACGAGCCTGCGCCTCGCCCAGGAACAGCTTTCCGCCGCGGAGGCGGAGTACCAACAGTCCTTCGAGCTCTATCGCGCGCAGGAGGCGACGTCGCTCGACGTCTCCACGTCCGAGACGTCGCTGGCCGACGCGCGGAGAGCGGTTGCGGAAGAAACCCTGAATCGGGATGTGGCCGAGCTGCGCGTTTGGTACGCGGCCGGAGCGATCAAGAACGCGGTCGGCGTGTCCGCCGCGAATACGACGGAGCTAGTCACGAAATGAAGCGTCACCTCGCACTCGTCCTCCTCACCGTCGCCATCCTCGGCGGATGCGCGAAGAAAGAAACCGTCGCCGAGAAGACCACGTCGGCGCCGCCGCTGCCGGCCGACGTCGAGAAAGTCTCGGCCGCCGCGACCGTCTCCACCGAAACGACGGCGTCCAGCGCGTCAACGTCTTCGCCCGCCGCGAACGGCGGCGTGGCTACGTCCGACAACGGCACGATCGTCGCCACCGGCGAGTTCGTCGCGCCGGTCCGTTCCGAGCTCGCGGCGAAGCTGCCCGGCCGCGTGTCGAAGGTCTACGTCAATGAAGGCGATCGTGTCTCGCGCGGCCAGGCGCTGCTCGAGCTCGAGACCGACTATCCGCGCCTGAACCTCCAGCGAGCCGACGCCGATTCGGCGCGGGCGCGAGCGGCGATGCAGGACGCGCAGCGCGACCTCGACCGCAAGAAAGACCTCATCGCGAAGGACTCGATCCCGCGCGCGACGTTCGACCGTTCCCAGGCGGCGTACGATCAGGCCGCGGCGGCGCTCGCGTCGGCCCAGGCGCAGTCGTCGCTCTATCGCCAGCAGATCAGCGACTCCGTCGTGCGCTCGCCGATCGACGGCGTCGTCGCCGAAAAGCGCACCGACGTCGGCCAGCGCCTCGGCGACAACACCGTCGCCTTCGTCGTCGTCCAGACCTCGCCCGTGAAGCTGCGCTTCCGCGTTCCGGAACGCTCGCTCGCCGTCGTGCGCAAAGGGCAGGACGTGAAAGCGACCGTCGACCCGTATCCGGGCCAGACGTTCGAAGGCAAGGTGACGATGGTCGGCGGCGTGATCGATCCGGCCACGCGCTCGTTCAGCGTCGAGACCGAGTTCCCGAACCGCGACGGCAAGCTGAAGCCGGGATTGTTCGCGCGGGTGGAGATGGGGACGAAGTGAAGTCACTGTCATCCTGAACCGCGAAGACGGTGAAGGATCTCCCGGCAAGCGCGAGGAGATCCTTCGCCCTCTACGGGGCTCAGGATGACACGGAGCTACCATGCATAAACTCGCAGAGCTTTGCGTCAAACGGCCGGTCTTCGCGACCGTGCTGATCCTCTCCCTGGTGGTCGTGGGCTACTTCGCCTACCTCCAGCTCGGCGTGGATCGTTTCCCGAAGGTCGACTTCCCGACCATCACCATCACCACCACGCTCACCGGCGCGGCGCCGGAAGAGATCGAGACCGACATCACGGACAAGATCGAAGAGTCGGTCAACACCATCAGCGGCATCGACCAGCTCCAGTCGATCTCCTCGGAAGGCGTGTCGCAGGTCATCGTCCAGTTCGTGCTGGAGAAGGACGCCGACGTCGCGGCGCAGGAAGTGCGCGACAAGGTGAACACGGTCCTGCGCGATCTGCCGCGCGACTCCGATCCTCCGATCATCCAGAAGTTCGATCCCGACTCCGTGCCGGTTCTGGCCATCGCGCTCAGCGGCCCGGCGCCGATCCGGGACATCACCGAGTTCGCCGACAAGAAACTGCGCCGCCGCCTGGAGTCGATCAACGGCGTCGGCCAGGTGCTGATCGTCGGCGGCCGTCCGCGCCAGATCAACGTCGTCGTCGACTCCGAGAAGCTCTCCGCCCTCGGCCTCACCACCGCGCAGGTCGTCGGCGCGTTGCAGACGCAGAACGTGCAGATCCCGGGTGGCAAGGTCGAGCAGGGCCTGCGCGACATGACGTTGCGGACTTACGGCCGCGTCGGCGCGCCGCAGGACTTCTCGAACATCGCGATCATGACGAAGAACGGATATCCGGTGAAGATCGGCGACGTCGCTCGCATCGAGGACAGCGTCGCCGAGCCGGAGTCGGTCGCTACGGTCGACGGCAAGTCGGCGGTCGTGCTCTCGATCCGCAAGCAGTCGGGCACGAACACCGTCGAAGTCGTGAACAGCCTGAAGGAACGCGTCGGCGAGCTGCAAGGCTCGTTGCCGAAAGGCTGGCAGATGCGCATGGTGCGCGACCAGTCGGACTACGTCGTCGCCGCCGTCCACGCGGTGAAAGAGCATCTGATCCTCGGCTCGCTCTTCGCCGCGCTCATCGTGTGGTTCTTCCTCTCCTCGCCGAAGCTGAAGGCGGCGGTGATGCTCGTCGCCGCGACGCTCGGCGTGTACGTGCTGCTGTTCCGTTTCGAGGAGGCGCCGGGCAAGGTGCAGATTGCCTTGCGCGTCGCGGGCGTGCTGGTAGCGCTCGGGATGCTGCTGTACTTCTTCCGCAAGAGTCGGCCGACGATCATCTCCGCGGTCGCGATCCCGAGCTCGATCATCGCGACGTTCGCGGCGATGCGCTACGAGAACTTCACGCTGAACGTCATCACGCTGCTCGCGTTGACGCTCGCGGTCGGTATCGTCATCGACGACGCCGTCGTCGTGCTGGAAAACATCTTCCGCTACATGGAAGAGAAGAAACATTCGCCGCGCCGAGCGGCGGTCGAAGGGACGAGGGAAGTCGGCCTCGCCGTCATGGCGACGTCGCTCTCGCTCATCGCCGTCTTCCTGCCCGTCGCGTTCATGGGCGGCATCGTCGGACGGTTCATGAACTCGTTCGGCATCACGATGGCGATCGCCATCGCGGTCTCGCTGCTCGTGTCGTTCACGCTGACGCCGATGATGTCCGCGCGTTGGCTGCGCCGTGAAGACCTCTCGCATGAGACGTCGACGCGCGAGCACGGCATGTACGGCGGGATCGAGCGGGTCTACATGCGCATGCTCGACTGGTCGATGCGTAATCGATGGGTCGTCGTGCTCCTGATGCTCGGCGCCCTCGTCTCGATCGGACCGCTCGGCAAGGCGGTGAACAAGAACTTCCTGCCGCAGGACGACGAGTCACAGTTCCAGATCCAGGCGCGCGCGCCGGAAGGCTCGTCGCTGGAGACGACGCAGACGATCATGGAATCGATCGCGAACAAGACGCGGCAGCAGATTCCGGAAGTCGATACGACGGTCGTCACGATCGGCGACGATCCGCAGATCACCCAGAACCTCGGCACCATCTACGTCAAGCTCGTGCCGGTCGAGAAGCGCGAACGCGACCAGTTCGCGATCATGGCCGACGTCCGCAAGAACATCATGCCGCTCTACCAGCGCCTCAACCTGCGCACGAACGTGTCGCCGGTCAACGCGTTCGGCGGCGGCGTGAACGCCGACATCATGTATTACATCGGCGGCCCCGATCTGAAGAAGCTGGAGCAGGCGTCGAAC
>JAFAVZ010000345.1 GCA_019242175.1 Acidobacteriota bacterium | reverse complement strand
CCGGCTGGAGAGCCGGCCCTACGTTCGTTCCGGGGGCGGGCTGAAGTCCGCCCCCACACGTTTCGTTTTACATGTTGCGCTTCCGGAACATGTCCAGCTCCACGCGGTACCGCCGCTTCTCCGGCGACAGCCGCAGCGCCTGTTGGTAGTAGTCGCGCGCGGCGTTCGGGTCGCCGAGCGCCTCGCAAACGGCCGCGAGGTTGTAGCGCAGCGCGGCCGATTGCGGATGCGTCTTCAGCGCGCCTTCCCACAGCGTGCGCACGTCGCCCAGGCGTTCGGCATCGATCAAGGCCAGCGCGTCGTCCACGAGCGGCGCCTCGTCATCCAACTCCACCGACTCCCGGATCCGGCGCGGCGTCACCTGCTCCGCGGCCTGGATCGCCGCATAGCGCGCGGCCTGGTCCAGCGCGATCTCCCGTTCCTCGTTCGTCAGCTCCGAGACGCGGGGCGACGTCCCCTCTCCTTTCACGGAAAACGAGAGCCGCCGCTTCTCCGCCTCGCGTTCGATCACGTCCACGCGCGCCCGGCAGACGGCATCGACCCATAGCTGCTTGCGCTTCACGCGCTCGCCATCGACGTCGCGAGAGCTTCCCTCGCCATTGCGTTCGATGCTCGTGCAGGTGAATTGGTTGATACCGAGGTAGAGGTCGGCGGGATGCTCGCGGACGATGCGGCGGCGGGCGGCGTCATCGGGGCGTTCGCCGATCACGTGATGGCCGTGCTTCGTCGCGTCCTCCACCCGCATCCGGCTCGTCCGGTTCGTGTGATCGATGAAGATGTCGAGGAAAACTGCGATCTTTTCGCTGTCGCTCACCGAGTAGAGCACGACGACGCGGCTGGCGTTGCCGAGGTCGTAAAGCGCGGGAACGGTGCGCGTCCAGGAGATGCGGGGCCCGCCGAACAGCGGAGCGGACGCTAGCACGGCGAGGATCAGCAGAGTGCGTCTCATTGAAGCCCGGGTGCCAAACATCATACGCCCCGGATAGAATCCGCCGCGCATGCGACTCAACGTGACGAGTGAGATCGGGAAGCTGAAGAGCGTCCTGGTCCACCTCCCCGGCCGCGAGATCGACGTCATGGTTCCGCCCATGATGGCCCAGTTGCTCTTCGACGACATCCTGTTCGGACAGGTCGCCCGCGAGGAGCACCGCAGATTTCAGCAGCTCATCCGCTTCATCGCCGACGACGTCTACGACATCCAGGATCTGCTCGAGGAAGTGCTCGAGGACGACGACACCAAGCGTCTCATCGTCCGCGACCTGGCCAAGCGCAACCGCCTCGGTCGCCGCCTCGCCGCGGAGCTCCTGGAGCACAAGCCGGCGGCGCTGGCCGAGATCCTGATCGGCGGCATCCCGAACGAGAAGGAAAGCTCCGGCGAGCTGCCGAAGTTCGACCTCTTCCCCGTCCCGAACTACTTCTTCATGCGCGACCCGCAAGTCGTCCTCGGCGACCGCGTCGTGGTGTCGTCCATGGCGACCCAGGCGCGGCGGCGCGAGGCGCTGCTCTCGCGCTACGTGTTCACGTTCCACAAGGCGTTCCGCGAGCAGAACATTTTCTGGGTCGATTTGATGAAGGACGAGCCGGAGCGGCCGATGCGCCGCAACACGCCGACGCTCGAAGGCGGCGACGTGCTCGTACCTCGGCGCGATCTGCTGCTCGTCGGCGTCAGCGAACGAACGAATCGAGCCGGCATCGAGGCACTCGCCGAGTCGCTGAAGGCGTCGAAGGCCGGCGTGCGGTCGATGATCGTCGTCGAGCTGCCGCGCGCGCGGTCGTTCATGCACCTCGACACGGTCTTCACGTTCATCAATCGCCACGAGTGCCTCGTGTATCCGCCGGTGATCCTGCCGGACGGCAGCCAGGCGGCGAAGGTCACGACGGTCGATCTCACGAAGCGCGAGATTCATTACTCGGAGCAGAAGTCGCTGCTCTCCGCGCTGAAGAAGAAAGGCTTCGACCTGAAGCCGATCCAGTGCGGCGGCCCGCGCGCGGTCGATCAGCAACGCGAGCAGTGGACGGACGGCGCGAATGCGTTCGCGCTCGCGCCGGGCATCATCCTGCTGTACGAGCGCAACGTGAAGACGGCCGAGGAGCTCGACCGGAACGGCTACAACGTCGTCTATGAAGACGACCTCCTTCTCGGCCGAACGGAGCTCGAGCTCTGGACGAACAAGAAGTATGCGTTGCAGCTTCAGGGGCACGAGCTGTCGCGTGCGCGCGGCGGGCCGCGTTGCATGACGATGCCGCTCGAGCGCGAGGACGTGTGAGCAAGAAGCTGGCGGTCGTCGCATTCGGCGGCAACGCGCTGCTCCGGCCGGAGGATCGCGGGACGCAGGAAGAGCAGATCGCGCGGGCGAAACAGGCCGCGCGCTGGCTCGCGGAGATCGTGCGCCACGACTATCGATTGATTGTCGTGCACGGCAACGGGCCGCAGGTCGGGAACATCCTCGTGCAGGCGGAAGAGGCGTCGACGAAGATTCCGCCGCAGTCGCTCGACGTCGCCGTCGCCCAGACCGAGGGATCGATGGGGTTCATGCTCCAACAGGCGATCCGGAATCGGCTCGAGGCGATCGGCCATCCGGGCGAAGTCGTGACCGTGTTGACGGAGGTCGAAGTCGATGCGGGCGATCCGGCGTTCAAACGGCCGACGAAGCCGATCGGGCCGTTCTTCACCCGCTATCGCGCCGAGGCGCTGGAACGCGACCTCGGGTGGACCATGCGCGAGGATTCGGGACGCGGTTGGCGCCACGTGGTGCCTTCGCCGCGGCCGCTGCACATCCTCAACATCCGGACCGTGGAACGGATGCTCGACGCCGCGCCGGTCGTGATCGCGTGCGGCGGCGGCGGGATTCCCGTCGTACGCGGACGCGATGGCCAGTGGCGCGGCATCGAAGCGGTGATCGACAAGGATTTCGCGTCGGCGCTGCTCGCGTCGGAGCTGAAGGCCGACCTGTACATCATCCTGACCGGCGTGGCGAAAGTGGCGCTCGATTACGGGAAGCCGACGCAGCGCGACGTCGACCGCATGACGCTCGAAGAGGCGGAGAAACATCTCGCCGAGGGCCAGTTCCCGCCAGGCTCGATGGGTCCGAAGATCGAGGCCGCGATCCAGTTCGCGCGGAAGAGCGGCCAGGACGTGCTGATCACGGACGTGGAGCACCTGCGCGAGGCGCTGGACGGGCGGGAGGGGACGCTACTCGTTCACGCGTGAAATGTAGGGCCGGTTCTCCAACCGGTCCAATATCGATGCTGGGCCGGCTGGAGAGCCGGCCCTACGTCTTGGAGCGGCACTCTTCACACGGACAGACTGCCCGCAGCCGATCGAACGTCCAGATCCCGTAAGTGTGGCCGTCGGCCCAGTTCGGCTGCAGCGCGTAGTTGCCGATCGCCTCGATGTTGCGCAGCTCGAACGACGACGGGCCGTACGTCTGCTTCGGGCCGTAGGCCATGCGGCCGAAGAGGTCCGGCTCGCCGCTGCAAACAGCGCAGGGACACGCGCGACGGAGCTGTTCGAGCGGATAGTATGATTCGTGGCCGTCGTCCCAGACGACGACGAGAAGATCTCCGAGGATTTGGTAAGACGCGGGGCGCATGCCGACTTTCAAGCTCACGATCGAATACGAGGGGACTCGCTACTCCGGTTGGCAGGCGCAGGGTAACACGCAGAAAACCGTGCAAGGCCACCTCCTCCGCGCCGCGACGCAAGTCCTGGGCGAGGTCGACATCGGCGGCGCGGGGCGCACCGACGCCGGCGTGCACGCATCCGGACAGGTCGCGCATCTGCGCGCGCGCAAAACCGTCGAGCCGCTGATCCTGATGCGCAAGATCAACGACCTCCTGCCGCACGACATCCACATCCTGCGCGCGGAGAAAGCGCCCGACCGCTTCCATGCGCGGCACGACGCCACCTCGCGCGTGTACCTCTACCAGATCTCGCGGCGGCGCAGCGCGTTCGCGAAGCCGTTCGTGTGGTGGATCAAGGACAAGCTCGATTCCAAGGCGATGGCGCGCGCCGCGGCGCAGCTCGCGGGGCGCCACGACTTCACGGCGTTCACCGACAAACGGCTCGACGAGAACGAGTCGCGCATCGTGGTCGTGGAGCGTTGTGAAGTCGGCGTCGCCGACGATCTGATCCTGATGCGCATCGCCGCGTCGCACTATCTCTGGAAGATGGTGCGCAAGCTCGTCGGCGTGCTCGCGGACGTCGGGCGCGGAACGGTTCGCGAACAGGCGATCCCGGAGATGCTGCGCCCAGATGCGCCACTCGTGCAGCCGACGGCGCCGCCGTCCGGCTTGTTCCTCGAGGCGGTGACGTACAAAGGCGAGACGTTCGATCGGCCGCTCGTGCCGATCGTTCCGGTGAAGTCGTGAGCGAGGCGGAGATCGTCGCGAAGCTGCGCGCGCTGTTTCCGCGCGTGGGCGACGACGCGGCGGTCGTCGGCGAGCAGGTCATCACGACCGACATGCTGCTCGAAGACGTCGATTTCACGCGCGCGATCGAGACGCGCTTCCTCGCGCGCAAGAGCCTCGCCGTGAATCTCTCCGATCTCGCGGCGATGGGCGCCAAACCGCTGCACGCTGTCATCGCGCTCGGCGTGCCGCCATGGCTCGACGTCGACGCGTTCTTCGACGCGTTGAAGGAAGCAGCCGTTGAATGGCGCATCGAGATCGTGGGCGGCGATCTCTCCCGCGCCGACAAGTTGATCATCAGCGTGACGGCGGTCGGCGAGGCGAAGCAACCGCTGTTGCGCAGCGGCGCGAAGCCGGGCGATCGTTTGTACGTGAGCCGCCCGATCGGCGGCTCCGCGGCGGGCTTGCAGTTCCTGCAGAAGCCGCCGCAAACGCCGCTCTTCACGCAACGCGAGGTCGTCGAGTCGGCGATCCGCCGTCACGTCGATCCCGAACCGGAGCTCGACCTCGGACAGAAACTCGTCGCGATCGCGACGGCTTGCATCGACATCTCCGACGGCCTCTCGACAGACGTTCATCATCTCTGCGAAGCGTCGGGCGTCGGCGCAGCGATCGAACGCGCGCGCATCCCGGTCTTTCCCGGCCTCGGCGAAGCTCGGCTCGGCATCGACGTGCGCCAGGCGGTGCTGCACGGCGGCGAGGAGTACGCGCTGCTGTTCACGTCCGCGCTGCGCGAAGCGGAGCTGAGCGCGAAGGTGCGCCGACCCGTGTACGCGATCGGTCGGATCACGCGCGAACGCGAGGTGCTGCTCGATGGAGCGAAGCTGGCACCGGGCGGGTGGGATCACTTCGCGCCCGTGTCATCCTGAGGCGGGCACGGCCCGCTGCGTTTGTTGGCCAAGCCTTCGCCAGGTTTCGCGTTTTCGCCGGCCCTGGCGAAGCAACGATATCTGACCTTGTCATCCTGAGGCGCGAAGACGCCGAAGGATCTCCTGATGCGAGCGGGAAGCGCACGTGCCGGGAGATCCTTCGCCCTCTTCGGGGCTCAGGATGACACCGTGACGACTTGCTCGGGAGGTTTCGAACCACCGCGCACAAGAACGCCCCGACGCCGCGTCATCCTGAGGCGCGAAGACGCCGAAGGATCTCCTGATGCGGGCGGGAAACGCACGCGCCGGGAGATCCTTCGCCCTCTTCGGGGCTCAGGATGACACCGTGACGACTTGCTCGTCAGGTTCGAACCACCGCACACCCGAATGCCCCGACGCCGTGTCATCCTGAGGCGCGAAGACGCCGAAGGATCTCCTGATGCGGGCGGGAAGCGTGCGTGCCGGGAGATCCTTCGCCCTCTTCGGGGCTCAGGATGACACCGTGAGGACTTGCTCATGAGGTTCGACACCCCCGCGCACACGAACGCCCCGATGCCGTGTCATCCTGAGGCGCGAAGACGCCGAAGGATCTCCTGATGCGAGCGGGAAGCGCACGTGCCGGGAGATCCTTCGCCCTCTTCGGGGCTCAGGATGACAGCGTGCTACGACTTGCTCGTCAGGTTCGAAACCACCGCGCACACGAACGCGCCGATGCCGAGCGTCGTTCGCACTTTGTGCGTCACGCGCCAGTTCCGGGTGAGCGACTGCGAGCGCTCGCTCGGATAGTCGGTCGGGCCCTGGGCCTCGAGCTCCTTGTTGATCGGTACCGTCACCATCACCGTCGCGGCGAGCACGCCGGCGAGGCCGACGGCCGTGGCGGCGTCGAGGATGCGTCGCGTCGGGCGCACGCCGCGCGTGCCGACGGCGAGCGTCACGGCCGTCGCCAGCGCGACCGGGCCGATCGCGTTGAAGTAGTTCGCCGCAAACGGCTCCGGATCCTCGTGCGGCAGCTCGTCCCGCCAGCCGGGCACGAGCGCGGCCTCGCCGAAACCGAGCGACCCGGCGAGCAGGCCGGACGCCGTCAGGTTCACGAAACGAATTGCCGACTCCAGGGTGCGATTCACCGCTTTGCATCCTCCAGCTGTTTGATCCGGCTCACGATGTCGCGATAGTTGGTGTTGAGCCCATACACCTCGACGAAAGCCTTCTGCGCGTTCTCCGTGTCGCCCACTTCCATGTAGGCCGAACCGAGGTCGTAGAGCAGTCCGACGTGCTCCTCTTCGGTGATCTCGGGCATCTCCAGACCCTTGCGGTACCACTTGATGGCCAGCTGCGGCATGCCCTTTTCCAGGAAGCAGAGGCCGAGCATCGACGCGCACTCGACGGCGCGTTTCGGATCCTTCGACGCCAGCTGGAACTCGCCGATCGCTTCATCGATCAGCCCCATCTCCTTGTAGGCGATGCCGAGGTTGTAGTGCGTGTCGTAGTCTTCGGAGTCGAGCTGCTGTTCGACGCCCTTCTTGAACTCCTTGAAGATCTCCTCGAGCGACTGCTCCTCTTCTGAGAGGGACACGACTTCCGTGTCTTCCTCCAGCTCCGACTCCAATTCGGCGGCAAGATCGAAAAAGTCGTCTTCGTCGGCGAAGAGGTTCTGCTCTTCGACGGACGTCGCGGCGAACGACGGCGCGGGCGGAGGCGGTGCGGCGGGAGCGGGAGGCGGCGGCGCGAGCACCGCTGGCGTCGGCACCTCTTCCTCGTCCGCGGAGAGGTCGAAATCGTCGTCGTCCGGGATGGCCGAGAGCAGCTCGCTCTCGATCTCGTCGCGGGAGAGGGCGGGCGGAGGCGGCGTGGGCGGCGGCAGCGGCGTAGAAGCCGCGGCCGCGCGGGCGATGCGCTCGATGCGATCTTCGAGCTCGGGATTGTCGGGATAGCGGCCCAGCAGCGCCGAGACTTTGTCGCGCGCGACGTCCAGCAGCTCCTGCTCGATGTAGAAGTCGATCTCGCCCAACTCGTCCGGCGCGGGCGAATCGACCGCGTTGCCGAGCGCTTCGACGCCGAAAAACGGCTCGCCGACCGTCGGCTCGGTCGATGCGGGACCGGCAAACGCGGTCTCGGGATCGAACGTCGAGAGCTCCGGCTCGGGAGCCGGCGTCTCGAACGAAGGAGACTCGAACGACGGCGTCTCGAACGAAGGGGCTTCGAACGACGGCGTCTCGAACGACGGGGTTTCGAACGACGGCGTTTCGAGCTCGAACGACGCTGTCTCCATCTCGAACGACGGCTCGTCGAACGAGAACGAAGGCTCGGCTTCCGGCTCGAGCGTGAGCGTTTCTTCTTCCGGCTCGAGGGAGAGCGTCTGCTCCGGCTCCGACTCCAGCGAGAAGTCGATCAGTTCCTCCGGCTCCTCGGCGATCTCGCTCATCGCCGAAACCGGCTCGGGCTCGGGCTCCGGTTCGAGCGACATCTCGACTTCTTCGGGCTCGGGCTCCGGCTCGAGATCGAAGCTCAGCTCTTCGACGTCTTCCTCTTCGAGCGCGGACGGTGGCGGCGGAGGCGGGACGGGCATCGGCTTGGCGACCGTCGGCGTCTTCGACTTCGCCGGCGCGAGCGTGAGGCCGCGGGCCATGAACTCGTTGACGACCGCGGAGATGGCCTGGTCGTCGCCTTTTTCCTGGAGCAGGTTGACGTACTGCGTGGCGAGCGCGCGGGCGCCTTCGACGTCGCCCTCATCGAGCACGATGCGATACAGCCGCTCGTACGCGACGAGGTGCTTCGGCGCGCGTTCGATGATCGCCCGCAGATGCTCGGCCGCCTTCTCGGCGAGGCCGTACTTCGCGAACACCTCCGCTTCGGTGAGGTGCTCGGTGATGAAATCGAGATCGTCGCCCGCTTCGCCCGCGAGCTCGGCGGCGGCGAGATCGACCGCGGAGTCGAGACGGGTGGGCGGCGGCGGAGCCACGGGAGCGACCGGCATCGCGGCGAGGGGAGCATCGTCCATCGAGAGGTCGAGCTCCAACGGCGCGGACGCGTCGAGATCGAGCGACGACT
>JAFAVZ010000195.1 GCA_019242175.1 Acidobacteriota bacterium | reverse complement strand
CTTCGACGCGCAGGACTTCATGGAGTCGGGCACGCCGGGCATCAAGTCGACCCAGGACGGCTTCCTAGCCCGAGCTCTCGGCAACGACGCGACGAAGCCGCTCTCCGCGGTCGCGCTTTCGCAGACGATGCCGCGCATCCTCACCGGCGCATCGGGAGCCGTGGCGTTGACGGACGTCGCGCGTTTCGGCGTCCGCGGCGAAGCAGCGCCGGTGTTCGAGTCGCTCTACGGCGACGCGTTCCAGGCGGCGAAGATCCTGAAGAGCGCCGATCCCTCCAAACTGACGCCGGCGAACGGCGCGCAATATCCGGCCGGTCCGCTCGGCAACTCGCTGCGCCAGATCGCGCAGCTGATCCGCTCCGACGTCGGACTGGAGATCGCGTTCACGGATGTCGGCGGCTGGGACACCCACACCGGTGAGGCGACGGCGCTGTCGAACAATCTGAAGACGTTCGGCGCGGCGATCGCCGCGTTCGCGCAAGACCTCGGCTCGCGCATGAACGACGTCGTGCTCGTGACGATGTCGGAGTTTGGCCGCACCGTGCGCGAGAACGGCAACCGCGGCACCGACCACGGCCACGCGAACATGATGATGGTGATGGGGGCGGGCGTGAAGGGCGGGAAGGTGCACGGCCACTGGCCCGGCCTCGCGAGCCTCTACGAGAACCGCGACCTCCCCGTGACCACCGACTTCCGCGACGTCTTCGGCGAGTTCCTCACAAAGCACCTCGGCGTACCGGCGCTGGGAAAGGTGTTCCCCGGATACGCGCCAAAACCGCTCGGCGTGGTGGCTTGAAAAATGTGGGGCCGGCTCTCCAGCCGGCCCAATATCAACGCTGGGCCGGCTGGAGAGCCGGCCCTACATTCGTTTCTCCTACTTCGCGTTCCCCTTTTCGTCGTACAGCGTCACATCGCCGAACGGCGTGACCTGGTCCTTCACCGCTTTCCAGTCGCCGACGATCACGACCGCGGCGCGGTACGTGTCGAAGTACTTCGACGCCGCCTCCTGCAGATTCGCCGGCGTCAGCGCGGCGAGCTTCGCGTTGAACGTCTCGAGGAAGTCGGGCGCGAGCTGGTACGTGTAGATCGTGGCGATGCGGCTCGCGGCGCCGCGTTGCGTCTCCATCTCCAGAGACAGATTCCCGGTGCTGTAAGTCCGCGCCGCATCGAGCTCCTCGGACGTCACGGGCGAGACGCGCATCTTGTCGACTTCGTAGAACAGCTCGAGCAGCGCCGGCCCGGTGACTTCGTTGCGCACCGACGCGCCGGCCGTCCATTCGCCCGCGTTGCGCCAGAGCGAGGCGCCGCTGAACGCGCCGTACGTGTAGCCCTTCGCCTCGCGGAGGTTGTGATTGAGGCGCGACATGAAGCCGCCGCCCGCCACCGTATCGGCGGTGCGCAGCGCGAGGTAGTCGGGCGACTTGCGAGCCGGTGCGACGGCGCCGATCAGCAGCACTGATTGCACGGAGCCGGGCCGATCGATGAAGTGGATCTGCCGCTTCGCCCGCTTCGGAATCGCCGGCAGCTCGCTCTTCACGAGCGGCACGCTCTTCCACGAGCCGAACGCTTTCTTCACCTCGTTGAACGCGCTGTCGGCATCGAGATCGCCGACGACGATGAGCGTCGCGTTGTTCGGAACGTAGTTCGCCGCGGCAAACGCGCGCAACTGTTCGCGCGTCGCGGCCGCGATCGTCTTCGGATCGGGGACGACGAAGCCGTACGGATGCGATCCGAACAGCGCCTTCTGCAGCCGTTCGTTCGCGAGGAAGTCGGGCGTCGAGCGTTGCTCTTCGATCTCGCCCGCGAAGTTCTCCTTCGCCAGCTTCACCTCGCCTGCGGGGAAGGACGCGTGCTGCGCGACGTCGCTCATCAGCGCGAAGAGCTTCGTCGCATTCTCGGAGAGCGCCGAGCCGGCGACGGTCGTCGAATCGCGATCGACGCTCACCGCCAGCTGCCCGCCGATCTCCCGCAGCTCTTCCTTCAGCTGCTTGCTCGTGCGCGACTCGGTGCCTTCGTTTGCCACGCGCGCCGCGATCTGCGCGGTCGCGCCGTTGCGCGTCAGGAAGATGAGATCGGCCGTGATCTTCGGCACGTTCGCGATCGGCACGAGCACGACCGTCAGTCCGTTGTCGAGCTTCTTCTCCGTGCGCTTCGGCCACGTCGCGGCGTTCGCCGTCATCGCGGCGCAGAGGGTGAGGATGCAGATCAGGCGCTTCACTTCGTCACCTCCGCCGTCGCCGGCACGCGATCGATGACCGTTCGATTCTCCGGCACCATCCACCGTTTCGCCGCTTCCTGCACCTGCTCCTGCGTCACGGTCTCGAACGGCGCCAGCAGCTTGTTGACCGAGGCTGGGTCGTCGCGGAAGAGGGCGAGGGTGGCGAGAATGTGCGCGCGGCCGGAGCTCGACTCGAGCTGGTCGTAGAGGTTCGAACGGAGCTGCGTTTTCGCGTTTGCCAGCTCCTTCTTCGTCACGCCGTGCGCGATCACGTCCGCCAGCACGGCATCGACTTCCTTCACGACCTCGTCGCCGGTATGGCCCGGCTTGTACGTCGTGCGCATCGTCATGAGCATCGGGCCGTCGTAGTCGAACTCGTTGCCGAGCGTGGCGTTGACGCCGCCGCTCCAGTCGAGAGCGAGCGCCTTCTCTTTCACGATCCGTTCGTGCAGCCGCGAGCCGTCGCCGCCCTGCAGGATGATGCTGAGCAGCGCGATCGGCGCGTAGTCGTTCGAGTCCATCGCCGGCACGTGATAGCCGATCGCGAGCGCGGGCAGATTCGCCAGCTTGTCGGTCTGCTTCACGCGTTTTTCTTTCGCCTGCTTCGGCTCGCTCACGTCGGCGTGATCGGGAACCGATTGCAGCGGGATGTCGGCGAAGTACTTGTCGACGAGTTGGCGCACGCTCGCGGTGTCGACGTCGCCGACGATCGCCAGCACGGCGTTGTTCGGCGCGTAGTACGTGCGGAAGAAGTCGCGCACGTCATCGACCTTCGCCGCCTCGAGGTCGGAGAGATCTCCGTAGAAGTTGTGCGCGTTGGCCCAGTTCTCGTTCGCGTTCTGCCAGAGGTCGAGCCACTCGAAGAGCGCGTAGGGCTGGTTCAGCACGTTGTTGCGCACTTCCTCGCTGACGACGTTCTGCTGGTTCTTCAGGTTCTCCGGCGAGACGTCGAGGGAGCGCATGCGGTCGGCCTCGAGGAAGAGCGCCCGCTCGACGCGATCCGAAGGCAGCGTCTCGTAGTAGTTCGTGTAGTCGAGATTCGTCGAGCCGTTGAAGTTGCCGCCGTTCGTCTCGACGACGCGCGCGTGCTCTTCCTTCTTCACGTTCGCCGAGCCCTGAAACATCATGTGCTCGAAGAGGTGCGCGAATCCCGTGCGCCCCTTCGGCTCGACGCGGAACCCGACGCCGTAGTAAACCGCCACCGTCACCGCCGGCGCCGCATGCGCCTCGGAGATCACGACCTTGAGGCCATTCTGGAGTCGGTAGTAAGTGACCGGAACGTCGAGCGGCTTCGCGTTGGCGACGCCCGCCGCGAGCAACGCGATCGCGAGGAAGGCTTTTCTCATCCGCGCATCGTAAACGAGGCGGCGGTGACGGTGGAGTCACATGCCAGTGACGTGGCTCTGAAACCAGCCGGTGAACGCCTCGCGATCGAGCGTCCCGGATGCTGCCTCGATCATGAGCGCTTCCTGATCGTCGATCGATGCAGCAATGCGGCTACCGTTGAGACGGTGCGTCACGGCGATCGCCGCATGCGCGATGCGCTTGTTGCCGTCGACGAAGGGATGATTCGAAACAAGGAAGAATCCCAGTGCCGCGGCTTTGGAGACGAGGTCGGGATACAGCTCCGTTTCCCCGAACGATTGCATCGGCTGCGCGACGCACGATTCGAGCACGCCGCGATCGCGCAAGCCATGAGAGCCGCCGGATGTGGCGATCACGCGCTCGTGGATGAGGAGCACTTCGTCGACGGTTAGCAGGCGCACGTCAGGCCAGCCGCCGGTACAGCTCCGCGTTTTCCGCGAGCACGGCACCCACGACGCTTTCGAATTCCGATTCGCGGGCGAGCGCCTCTTCGAGGCTCGCCAGCAGGAGCTCTTCCACGCTGACGCCACGTCTTCGAGCCGCCTCCGCCGCGCGCGCCGCAAGTTCCTCGGAAATCCCTAGCTCGAGCGTCATGATGGCTCACCGTACTCGGATGCCGTGCCACGGTCAAACGGCCACCAGACCAGGCCTGCCGCGATCACGCCCGCCGCGCCGCAGATCACCCACAGCAGCGTGGGATTGCGTTGGAACATGAGCGTGCCGAGCGCGGGGCCGGTGACCATGCCGATGCTCCACATCAGGATCCAGAGGCCGTTGTAGCGGCCGCGCAGATGCGTCGGCGCGAGGCGCGCTACGAAAGAGCCGGTCACGGGCGAAGACACCATCTCGCCGAGCGTCCAGATCACGACGGTCGCGGCGAGCGCCGGCACGTTGTGCGCGAGGCCGGTCAGGCCGAAGCCGACGCCGGCGAGGAGAAAGCCGAGAGCGATGACCGGCTCCGTGCGGCGATGCTGGGTCCACGAAGTCAGCGCGAGCTCGAAGAGCACGATCATCACGCCGTTGATCGAAAGCAGCAGCCCGTACGTCGACGTCGGCAGCCCTTGCGCCGCTACGTGGAGTGGAAAAGTGGACAGCGACTGGAAGTCGATCGCAGCGACGAGGATGCTCGCGAGGAGGAAGCGGAGGAAGCGCCGGTCGCGCATCACGCTGCGAAACAACTCGCCGCGTTCCTCCTCGTGCGGCGTCGCGCGCATGCCGTGTGGCAGCAGGAAGAACGCGATGATGCCGTAGACGAGCGACGTCATCGCATCGCCGAAAAAGACCCACTCGAACGAACGGTTCGCGAGAAAGCCGGCCGTCGCGGGGCCGGCGGCAAACCCGAGGTTCACCGCCCAGCGATACATGCCGAAAGCCGCGATTCTGCGCTCCGGCGGCACGAGGTCGGCGATGAGGGCCATGCTCGCCGGGCGATACATCTCGGCGAACATCCCGACGAGAAACGTCAGCGCGAGGATCGCCGGGTAGCGATGCGCCTGCGACAGCGACAGCATCGCGACGCACGAGCCGAACATCGACGTCACGATCGTGTTCCGCCGTCCGATGCGATCGGCGAGATGGCCGCCGCTCGTCGACGCCGCCACGTGCCCGAGTCCATAAACCCCGACGGCCACGCCGGCCTGCGCCTCGGAAAAACCGTTCTTCGTCAGGTAGAGCACGAGGAACGGCATCACGAACGTGCCGAAGCGATTGATGAACGTGCCGCCGAAGAGGATCCAGGCCGCCCGCGGCAGCGCGCGGAGATTCTCGCGAAGCGTGGCCAGGTCAGGCCCCGATCTCGTTCACGAAACGAACGAACTTCGCGGCGAGCTGCTCGTCGAACTGCGTGCCCGCGCCGTCGCGCACCCGCACCAGCGCGTCTTCCCGTTTGAGCGGCTGCTGATACGAATGCGGCGACGTCATCGCCGCCCACGCGTCGCAGATCTGGATCACGCGCGAGCCGAGCGGAATCTGATTGCCGGTGAGCCGGCCGGGGTAGCCCTTGCCGTCGACGCGCTCGTGATGGCGGAGCACGATCGCCGCGATCTCCGGCCCGAGGACCGGTTCGACGAGCGCGGCGCCGATGATCGGATGCTCGGCCAGCGCGCGCAGCTCCTCGCTGCCGAGGTGAGGGCGGCGATAGAGCTTTTCGTAGTCGATGAGACGCATGCCGACGTCGTGCACGAGCGCCGCGATGCGGATCGTCTCGACCTGCGCCGGCGGCAACTCCAGCGACGCCGCGAAACGCTGCGCCATCTGCGAGACGAGCTTCGTGTGCTCGGTCAGCTCCGGGTACTTTTGAAAGTCGGGCTCGAGGAGCCGTTCGGCCGCTTGTTGGCGATCGTTGCGCGCCGAGTTCGCGGCGATCGCGTTGTCGACCGAGTGCTCGATCTGCTTGAGGAAGATGTGCAACGCGCGTTGCGCCTGCGGCTCCGGCGTGCGCTCGAACGCGATGGTGAGCACGAGGCCTTCGATCGACTGCGCGTTCACCGGCGCGCTGAGAATCGTGCTGATTCCCGCGGCGCTCACCGGTACGACCTGGACGCCGAACGGATACATCAGCGGCGGCCGATTCACGGTCTCGGGCTGATTGGCGCGGCGCAGCCACGCGCCGATGTGCGCCTGCACCATCTCCATCGCATCGTCGTTCACTGTCGCGAGCGCGGCCACCGCCTGCGGATTGTTCGCATGGCCGATCGCGCTGATGCACGCCAGCACCGCGCCCGGAATCGCGAGCGTCGCAGGCAGCAGAAGGCGCACGACGTCGAGATCGCGATCGGTGAGGATGTGCTTCGACGACGCGGGCGCCGGCGCGAGCGGACGCTTCGCCATCATCTCCCGCGCCGCCTTGATCGCCACCCGAGCGGATTCGGAGATCTCGCTCGTCGCGCCGCGCAAATTGGGCGGCGGGGGAGGGGGCGTGGCGGGCGTCATCACCTGCGGCAACGGCGCGGCCGCAGCCGCCGCAATCGCGGCCTTCTTCTGTTCCTCAGCCGGATCGGGCACGAGCGGGATCGGCGCCGCCCCCCAAAGGTTCTTCGATCCGAGCAGCGCCAGCACGTCCTCGGCGATCTTTTTCGCCGCTTCGACGTCGGGATGGTCGAACGGTTTGCGTCCCGCTTTGTCGCGGAAGTCGAGGAAGCCGACGAGGCGCCCGCGCGAGAAGATCGGCATGGCCAGGATGCGATCCGTGCTCTGGCGGAACAGGATCTCCGAGAAGCGCGGATCGGTGGCGACGCCGTTGATGAAGAACGGCCCGCGCTTGATCGTCATCCGCTCGATCAGCTCGTCCGACGCGCGGAGCACGCGCCTTCCCGGATCGTTGAATTGATAGGACGCGACGAGCTCGAACAGCTTGTCGTTGAGGTCGAGCGACGAGGAGAGATAGAGCGCCGCTTTCGTCGCCTGGACCGATTCCATGGCGCCGAAGACGATCTGTTTCAGTTGCGGCTCGAGAACCTTGATTTCGGACAGCATCGGACGATCGGCAAAAGTATAGCCGCCGTCACGGCCTCATCAGCAGCCGGATGCTCCAGTGGTGGCCTTTCTTGCTGCCGACGTCCGCCCATCCGCGCCGCTCGAGCGCTGGCGCGAGAATGCGCCGGAATGCGGCGTGCGTGATCACCGTGATCGTCGCGTGCTCCGCGCTCAACGCGTCGAGCCACGTCGCCGCGTCTTCGGCGCGTTTGTGATCCTCCGCTGACGGCCATTCCCCGCGCCGCTCGGCAATCAGCCAACGGATGCCGATCGCGATCGCCCAAAGCATCAGCGGCAAGCGCATCGAAAGGTTCGGCACGATGAGCTGCGCCTCGCGTAATAGTCGCGACGTTTGAAATTCGCGTCCGAGGTGACGGGCGGATTCGATGGCGCGGGGCATGTCGCTCGCGATCACGAGGCCGTGATCGCTGCCAAGCGAAGTTGGCGGACGCTCGTCCTGCGCGAGGCCCGCGTCGTCATAGGCGGCGAGCCATTGCAGAAAGCCGGCGCGATCGACCCATGCGCCGGCGGCGTGCGCGGAACGTCCGTGGCGGACGAGGCGGATCGTGCGCGTCACTCGAAATCGAAGCGGACGCGCAGCCGCATGTGCCCGAGGATGGCGCCGACGACTGTGCCGGCGGTGTTCCAGATGACGTCGTTCACGTCCGCGACGCGCGAGGGCAGAAAGTACTGCCAGCCCTCGATGCCGACCGTGAACGAGAAGCCGAGGAGGATCGTGAGCACGTACGTCTGCACCGTCGGCCGTTCTTCGGTGTAGAGAAAGATGAAGAGCAGGAAGCCCCACGGCACGAAGAGCAGGACGTTGGCGATGATCGGGATGACGATCACCGCGAGGAGCTGCGTGGAGATCTGCCGGTCATGGAGGAGCCGCGCGAGATGGCGGATCTCCTCGAACGGCACGGGATCGACTTTGCCGTAGCTCTTGCCGCTCATCCACACCGTGAGCGCGACGATCATCGCGGTGACGAGGAGGAGCAGGAGGAACGTCACCGGCCGTTTGATCTTGACGAAGCCGGGGGCTACCGAGAGGGATTGGCCAGCCATAGCGTGCTGCGCTGCCGCGCGACGAGGACTCCGTTCTTGGTGACGTCGACCGACACGTCCGCGCGATCGGTCGGCTTGTTGATGGAGACAGAGAACGTTGCGCTGTACGGCCCCGCGTTCTGCGTCGCGCTGCGATGCTCGCCCGGCAACAGGACGAGTTTCGGCGCGAAGAACGCCTTCTTCTCGCCCGCCGGACCGACCGATGCGCGGCAGGTGTACGTCTCCGGCGTCTCGCGGCGGAGGAGCTGGAATTCTGCCTGGGACGTCGGCAGAACTTCTACGGAGATTTCGAACCGGTCGACGTCCGGCAACTGTGCGGCCGGACGCGACGCGGTGCCGAGCGTGAGGATGGCGAGGGTCAGAACGATGACGTTGCGCTGCATCGGCGATCTCCGCTGCGCATGATGAACCGCGCCACAGAAATGGGCAATCAGTGTCCCTCTATATCGATGTCATATTAGAATTCAGGAAGGATTGCATTATGACTCGAAAAGTTGTCTTTGCGATTACCGCGATTCTCTGCGTCGTCGCCGCCTCGCAATCGGTGTTCGCGATGCCTGGGGGCGGGCCGCTCAACAATGACCCGCTGTTCAGCCCGGGAACGACCGGCGGGTGCCCGCAGATGGTGATCTTCGACTGCGTCAACGGGCGCTCGCGGAACTGCTACCTCGAGAGCTCCGACTACAACCCGGACGGAACCATCAACTGCCGTTATTCGTGTGAATACGTCCACTGCTCCACCGCCTAGGGAGGCTCTGATGCGAAATTCGATTCTCGCTTCGTCGCTCTTGCTCTTCACCGCACTGTCGTCGCAGGCGGCTCCCCCGACGGACACCGCGACCGTGGTGATCGCCGGCCATCATCTGCGTCCAGGCGACCGTTTCCAGATTTCCGCGCCCGTCGAATATGCGATCGTCGACGTCTCGAAAGCCAAAGCTCCGAAACGTTCGGATGGGGCCCGGGTCTTCGAGGAGGGAATGATCGAGTTTCGCGAGCTCGGCAAGCCGGCGCCCTCTGCGGATTTCGCCGTTCCCGCTTCCGGAGAAGTGGCCCCGACCACATTCGCGGTGCGTTTCACCAGGCCGCTCATGCTCGTGCCCGACCGGTTGGCGATGGTAAGAGTGGTGATGACTTTCTCCCAGACCACGAAGGGTGCCGACGGAAAAACGAAGACGGTCCAGCACCAACAGACTTTCCCGGTGCCGCTGGGCGGCGACTCGACGGCGAACGGAGTCTCCCGCTGTCTCCTTTTCAGCGGTAATCCCGACGGCGGGCTGAACGTGGGTCTCTACCTGGATTGTTCGGCGCGCTGAAGAGGGAGGATCGATGATGCTCCTTCCCACCCTGGCGTTCGCAATCGTCGCGCTCTCCGCCCCGTCGGCCGATACGTTCTCGCTGCAAATCGCCGGTCATCAGCTCCGGGCCGGCGAGCGATTCACGGTTTTGGCAAATGTCGAATACACGATTCTCAATCCTGCGAAGGGCACGTCAGCGAAACGCGCCGATGGCGGGCGCGAGCTCGAGGAGTCGTGGATCGAGTTTCGGGCGAGCGGCAAGGCGGTTCCGTCGATGACCTTCAAGGTGCCGTTGGACGGCGAGATCCCTGCCCGCACGTTCAAGGTTCGCTTTCAGCACCGGCTGGCCATCGTGCCGGATCGGATGGCGACCTTGATGGTGCACGTCGCGTCGACGCGGATCATGCTCGGCGATTACGGCAAGCCGAAGGAGATGAAGTTCCATCAAACCTTCCCGGTGCCGCTCTCCGCCGAAAACACGGCGAACGGCGTTTCGCGTTGCCTCCTCTTCACCGGCGAACAGAACGGTGGGCTGGGGATGGGTCTCCAACATGACTGTGCCGCACGCTGACGCGTGGCTGAACGATCCCGCAGGTTCCGCACTTGCCGGCGGAAAGCTGGATCGCATCGCGGGCGTGATCGCGCACGAATGCCGCGATCATCTCCGTTCGTCGCGGTTCTCCGTCGGAGCGACGATCACCCTCCTTCTCTGTGTGCTCGCGGCGATGGTGCGCATCGGCGACTTCCGCGCGGCGCACACGGAGCGCGACGAGTTCTCGCAGCGTTGGATGGTCTCGGTCGCGGAGCAACTGCAACGCGACGAAACGATCCAGATCGACAACGTGCGCGCGGCGTCGCCGCTCGGCGTTCTCTCCGTCGGCCTCGAGCCCATCACGCCCGCCCGCTTCTCCTCCACGAAAGAAGGCATCCGCTTCGGCGAGAGCCGCGCCGCGCAATCGGTCGTCGATGCCCTCTTCGGCCGACTCGACCTCGCGTTCATCGTCGGCACGTTGCTCTCGCTCTTCGCCCTCGCATTGACGTTCGACAGCATCTGCGGCGAGCGAAGCCAGGGGACGCTCTCGATCGTCCTGTCGTATCCGATCTCGCGCCGGGCGATCCTCGTGGCGAAGAGCGTCGCCGCGGCGGCCGTCGTCGGCGCGTGTTTCGTCATCGGACTGATCGCCGTCGCGACGAGCCAGTTGTTCGCCGGCATTCCGATCCTCTCGCCGGCGGCATGGATCGCATTCGCCGGGCTCTCGCTCAGCTATCTGCTGGTCTTCGTCGGCATCGGGCTGGCGGTCAGCG
>JAFAVZ010000068.1 GCA_019242175.1 Acidobacteriota bacterium | reverse complement strand
CAGGCCGCGCCGATCGACCGCATTGGCCAGTGAGTAGCCGAGAAGGAAATGAAGGATCCCGCCGGCGAGGTGGGCGATCGAATTGAAGAGCGGCCGCCCCTTCCAATGGAATTGCGGCAGCGAATAGAGCGCGCTCAGGATCGCAATCGCCAACGCCAGCGCGAATGGGATGACGCCGAGGCGGGCGAAGATCACGAGGCTGAGAACGAGCAGGCCCGCGGTCAGGCCGGCGACTTCCCCCCGCCGCACGCCCCGCGCAGTGAACACCCGATCGGCCTTGTTCGGATCGGCGAGATCCGCCGTCAGCCCCGCCCAGTCATTGAGCATGAACACGTGCGCCATCAGCAGCAGATTGCCGATCATCAGCATCGCCAACGGCCCGAGGGCCTGGAGCGATGGATGGCGCAAAGCGAAGGCGGCGCCGAGCAGAGGCGGGCCTTGCAGAACCAGGACGTCTTGCAGACGGAGCCAGGTGAAATAGCGAAACGAACGCGGAGCGACGGCAGCGGCCGGCGCGCCCGGAAAAGTGGTCATGGCATCAAGCTCATCGCGAGGAGTCGACTGCTCGAGCTGCTGACGCAGTGTAACGTGAACTGGGCAGAAGCCAGAACCCGCCGCGCCGGGGCGCGTAGAATTCCTACACCGATGATCGAAGTCGCCAACCTCACCAAGACCTACGAGACGTTCGTCGCCGTCCGCGGCCTCTCCTTCACCGTCAAAGAAGGCGAAATCCTCGGCCTCGTCGGACCGAACGGCGCGGGGAAGACGTCCACGCTGCGCGCGTTGGCCGGCATCCATCCGCCGACCGACGGCCAGATCCGCATCTGCGGGCATGACATCCAGCAAGACGCGGTCGAGGCCAAACGCCGCCTCGCCTTCTTCCCCGACGAGCCGCGCCTCTTCGATTACCTCACCGTCGAAGAGCACATGCAGTTCGTCGGCACCCTGTACGGCGTCCCGAACTTCCGGGAACGCGTCGGCCCGCTGCTCGAGGAGCTCCAGCTGAGCGACAAGCGCAAGTCGATGCCGACGGAGCTCAGCCGCGGGATGAAACAAAAGCTCATGATCGCGTGCGGCTTCCTGCACGATCCCGAAGTGCTCATCTTCGACGAGCCGCTCACCGGTCTCGATCCGCTCGGCATCCGCCGCATGAAGGAATCGATCACCCGCCGCGCGCAAGCCGGCGCGTCGGTCATCCTCAGCTCGCACCTGCTCCATCTCGTGGAAGAGCTTTGCGACACGGTGGCGATCATCCAGAACGGCGCGCGCATCGCTTACGGCACGATCGACGATCTGAAGTGGCAGATCGCCCAGGGCCGGGGCGACGTTTCGCTCGAAGAGGCATTCCTCAAGATCACGGAAGAGACGGCGGCGCGATGATCCTTCGCGCGTTCTTCTACGTCACGTTCACCAGCTTTCTCAACCGCATCTCGAGGTATTTCCGGCGCCTGCGCAACCCGCGCTACCTCGTTTCGGCGATCGCCGGCGCGGCGTACATGTGGTACTTCGCGTTCCGGCACGTCGGCGGCCAGGGGGCGGCGGGTGCGAGATTCGCGACAGCGTTCGGCTCGGACATCGCGTCGCTGATCGTCCTGAGCATGCTCGTCCTCGTCTGGGCCTTGCCCGGGCAGAGCGGCGGCCTGGAGTTCAGCGAAGCGGAGATCCAGTTCCTCTTCCCCGCGCCGGTCTCGCGCCGGCAGCTCCTCGTCTACAAACTGCTGCGCGGCTTGCCCCAGCTCGTCGTGACGGCGCTCGTCATGACGTACGTCCTGCGCCGCGGCGGCAACTTCCCCGGCGTGCTCCTCGCGCTCGCCACGATCAACGTCTACTTCACGATGGTCGCGCTGGCCCGCGCGCGGCTGAAGATGATCGGCATCGGCTTCCTCCTCCGCGTGGTCGCCATCCTCGCGATCCTGGTGACGCTCACCTGGGCGATCTCCGTCAACATGGCCAAGCAGCGCTTCGCCGCGCAGATGCAGACCGCGGCGAGGAGCGCCGATACGCAGCGCGTGATCAAGACGCTCGAGACGCCGTTCCACGGAGCCGTCGTCGACTCGCTGCTTTTCGTCCCTCGCCTCTTCACCGGCGCCGCGCTCGCGAAGTCGATCGTCCCCTTCGCCGTCAACGGCGCCGCGCTCATCGTTCTCGGCGGCGTCTTCTTCCTGATCGCCGCACGCTTGAACGTCCGCTTCGAGGAGGCGTCGATCACGGCGTCCGCGCGGAAGACGGCCCGGCGCGCGCGACTGAACACGCAGCAGGTGGGCACGCGCGTCGTGTTCCGCCGGATGCCTGCCCCGTTCCGGCTGCGCGAAGGCGCCGGCCCGGAGATGGCGATCTTCTGGAAGAACCTCGTGGCCGCGTCGCGCATCTCCGCGGCGTGGGTCATCGGCATCGTCGCGCTGACTCTCTACTTCGTGATCCAGATGATCTACTCCCGCGACCCCGGCATCCGCCTCACGTTCGCGACGCTGGAGCTGGGGATGGCCGGGCTCTTCCCGATGATCGGCACGATCTGGTTCGCTCAGGATCTCCGCCTCGACCTGCCTCGGCTCGAGGTGCTGAAGAGCTACCCGATCACCGGCGAACGACTCGTGGCGGCGGAGATTGCCGCGCCGCTCGCGATCATCTCCGCGATCGAGCTCTTCCTCCTCGGCATCGGCGCCGGCTTCGCCCACATTTTCCACACCAGTGAGAAGCTCGCATTCTTCGCCTCGCCCGAGTTCGTCGTGGTGGCGCTGCTGTTCGCCGTCCCACTGTGCGGCACGCAGCTCGTGATTCGCAACGCGGTGCCCGTCTTCCTCCCCGCGTGGGCCTGCCGTCCGAAAGACGAGCCGCGCGGGTTCGTCGCGATGGGCCAGCGGCTGGTGATGATGGCCGGCAACCTGATCGTGCTCGCGGTGGCGCTGATCCCGGCCGCGGTCCTGTTCGTCCCCGCGCTCTGGTTCGCGAACCGCTTCTTCTCCGGCAGCCCGCTCGTCCTCGCCTTCGCCACCGTCCCCTCCGTCGCCCTGCTCCTCGGCGAAGTCTGGCTGGGCATCCGCCTCCTCGGCGCGCAGTTCGACCGGATCGACGTATCGGCCGAGCTGGACGCGCTCATCGCTTGAGCGATCCGACTAGCAAGAGCCTCGGCCGCCATGCCGTTGTCATCCCGCCTCTCCGTCGAACCGGCCGAGCGGAATACTCGCGCCCGGCCGGAGCCTTTTCCGAATAACTTGATTCGTCCCCGGTCGCTCCTGCTCCTCGGTACCCTCTGCTCCCTCCTCGCGCTCTCCGCGCGGGCGGCGGACATCGACGTCGTCCGCAAGAACTTCGTCGACTTCTACACGGCCGCCGGCGCCGACCGCACGTCGTCGCGCATGCAAACGGCGCTGAACGACCTCGAGTCGCAGACGCGCACCGTCACCGCACCCGGCTTCCTCCTCAGCGACGGCAGCTGGAGCGACATCAATTACAAAGACACGCCCGATGGCAGCTGGTCGCCGTGGGATCACTCCCGCCGCCTCGTCGTGATGGCGAAGGCGTACCAGACGCCGGGCCAGCGCTATTACCGCGATGCCGCGCTGCGGGAGCAGATCGACGCCGCGCTCGCGTACACGCGCAGCTACTACGGCACGACCGCGCTGCCGCTCGGCAACTGGTGGTTCTGGACGATCGGCACGCCGATCGATCTCGCGCCGACGCTGATCCTCATGCGCGGCGAGATGAATCAACAGACTTACGACGACCTCGTGTCGTCCATCGCGCGCAAGATCGGCTCGACGCCGACGTCGCGCGGCATCAGCGGCCCCGTACCGACCGGCGAGAATCTCGTCTGGTCGTCTTACACGCACCTCTGCCTCGCTCTTCTGAAAGACGACCCGGCGCTCCTCGCCCAGGTCCGCGACGCCATGGCCACGGTCACGATGCCGAACGCGCTCGTCGGCGGCGAGGGGATCAAGCCCGACTCGTCGTTCCATCAGCACGGCGCGCAGCTCTATACCGGGGGCTACGGCGGCTCGTTCGCGAACGACGTCGCGCGTTACGCGCTCCTCACTCGCGGCAGCTCTTATGCGCTGCCGGCGAATTCGCTCAATGCATTTGCGGATTACGTCGCGGACGGCGTGGCGTGGTCGCTCTATGGCAATTACTTCGACGTGTCGGTCGTCGGCCGCGAGGTCGCACGCTCTTCGACGACCGGCTTCAATGGTGTCGCGGCGCTGCTCCAGGCTTCGCAATTCGATTCGCCTCGACGCGAGGAAATCCGCGCCGCCGCCGCGAAGATGCTGCAGTCATGGAAATGGGGTCTGACGCCCGAACTGGCCTCGGTCGCAACGCTCATCGAGCGCACCCGCCCTTCGGCGAACGCGCCCGACGGCCACCGCCACTACTTCAATTCCGACTACACCATCCATCGCCGCGCGAACTGGTTCGCGTCGGTGAAGATGTTCTCCAAGCGCACGAAATCCGGCGAGTCGACGAACGACGAGAACCTCCACGGCTCCCGTCAATCGGATGGCCGCTTCTATCTCGCGCTCGAGGGCGATGACTACTTCGGCCGCGACATCTGGCCGGCTGTCGACTGGTCGCGTCTGCCCGGGATCACGGTGGAACAGAAGACCAACGCGGCCGACGACAATTACGGCTACGGCACGCTCTCTTATGCGGGCGGCACCGGCGACGGCCACAATGGCGTCTCGGCGATGCAGCTCGCACCGCTCGGCTCGTCGCTGCGCGCGAACAAGGCGTATTTCTTCTTCGACGACGCTGTCCTCTTCCTGACGAACGGCGTAACGGCGTCGACGCCGAATTCCGTCGAGACCATCGTGCAACAGTGGCCGCTGCGCAATGCGACGTCGCCATTGATCACCGGCTCGAATTACGCGTTCTGCGAGAACATCGGCTACTGGTTCGCCGACCCGTCCGCCGTCCGCACCCAGCGCGCTGAACGCACCGGCAGCTGGGCCTCCCTCGGCGGCTCCGACGACACCACGTCGCGGGCAGCGACGTTCCTCACGATGATCATCGATCACGGCGCGTCGCCTACGAACGCGCGCGCCGAGTACGCGGTCATCCCCGCAACGACGCCCGAGGCGATGCGCCTCTGGGCTGCGAGCCCGCCTCTGCGCATCCTCGCGAATGACGCGACCGCGTCCGCAGTCCGCGACATCCGCACGAACGCAACCGCCATCACGTTCTGGAGCCCCGGCACCGTGGACGGCATCCAGTCGAACAGCGCCGCGGTCGTCTACATCACCGACGACGGCAAAACTGTGGACGTTTGGGCCGCCGACCCGAACGCCGGCGCCGTGGGAACGTTCCGCATCACCCTCCCCGGCCGCCTGACGTCGGCCACCGCCATCACCGGCGAACGGTCAACGACCGTGGAGATCGCTCGCGCCGGCGGCCGGACCGGACACGTGACGCTGACACGCATCACCGGCTTCGTGAAACGACGCGCTCGATAATGCGCCCAGTGTCATCCTGAACAGCGCAGACTGTGAAGGATCTCCTGATGCGGGCGATCAGCGCACGTGCCGGGGCATTCTTCGCCGTCTTCGCGCCTCAGAATGACAACGCCGAAGCACGAGGTGTCATCCTGAACAGCGCAGACTGTGAAGGATCTCCTGATGCGGGCGATTAGCGCACGTGCCGGGGGGATTCTTCGCCGTCTTCGCGCCTCAGAATGACACCGCCGAGGCACGAGGTGTCATCCTGAACAGCGCAGACTGTGAAGGATCTCCTGATGCGGGCGACAAACGCACGCGCCGGGATTCTTCGCCGTTTTCGCGCCTCAGAATGACACTGCCGAGGCACGAGGCGTCATCCTGAACAGCGCAGACTGTGAAGGATCTCCTGATGCGGGCGACAAGCGCACGTGCCGGGGATTCTTCGCCGTCTTCGCGCCTCAGAATGACACCGCCGAAGCACGAGATGTCATCCTGAACAGCGCAGACTGTGAAGGATCTCCTGATGCGGGCGACAAGCGCACGTGCCGGGGGATTCTTCGCCGTCTTCGCGCCTCAGAATGACATCGAGGGCTTTGGACGGCCGTTCTCTACGCGGCGTATCTCCGACCGTCTCCTGACTTATCATCGAGAAAAGTTCCCGTAAATTACGATCGGAGATTCGCGATGCGAACGTTCGTTCTCTTCGTGTGTGCCGCCCTGCTCGCGCCGACGCTGCACGCCCAGAAACAAGAAGGCCCGCCGGCACCGGCCATCCGGATCGGCGAAAAGACCGTGACGCTGACCGGCCTCACACCGGGCGGCAACGTGGCCTTGTTCATGATGTCGCGCGAGCCGGACGTGTTCATCACACGCTCCCGGCAGCAGGGCGAGTCGCTCACTGCAAACGACGAAGGCACGGCTGAATACGCTCCCGACTTCGCGATCCCTACGCACTCCGTCTGGGCGGTGGTCGACGTCGCGAGCGGTGCCTACGCGATCGCATGCGGCTTCGGCGACTGCAAGCCGTTCGAGAGCACCATCGATGGGACGCAGGCCGTTCGGAGCGCGGCCGGAACGAAGCCCATGCTGGAGATCCCCGCACAGCGTGCCGACGTCTTCCTCATTCGCCCGAAGAGCGGTGTCTGGATCGGCGGCATGGGCGACGGTGGCGAGACCGACGAAGACGGCAAGATGGACGGGAAGGCGACGCTCTCCCTCGAGAAGTTCGAGCCTTTCCGGGAAAAGACTCCACCGCCTGGAGAGTTGCAGAAAGGCGACCTGCTGATCGTCTTCCAGCCTCTCAGCCTGCGATTCTCCGTCATCGGGGTGTCGCCGTGAAGCGCGCATGGGTCCTCCTCCTGTGTCTCTCCGGGGTGCACGGGCTGTTCGCGCAGGCTGTCCACCCCAATTGGGAGCGAGGAATCGCCGCCGAGAAAGCCTACGAATTCGGCGATCTCGATACCGTGAATCTCTTCAATGGCAACCTCAACGTCGCCATCCCCATCGGCCAGACCTATCACCTCGGCGGCAACCTCTCCCACGCGCTCGTGCTCCACTATGGCGGAAACAATTGGGAGTTCGAGACCGCCGTGCACAACTACTTCGGAGAGAGCAAGGCATACACCTGGGCTTATCCGGCCAAACTGCAGAACGCTGGATTCGGATGGCGCCTCTCCTTCGGCGAATTGAGGAACGAGCTCCCCTGCGCACCCGGCGTATCCGGGGCGGCAGCCTGGGCCTACGTCGCCCCTGATGGCGGCACCCATTGCTTCCACCCGCTCGCGCACCCCAGCGAGACGACCAGCACGCCCGGTATCTTCTATTCAGCCGATGGATCGTATTTGCGATTCGATCAACGCAATTCGTCGGCGCTCAAGGTGGAGCTGCCGGACGGGACCTATCACGTCTTCGACAACACCGGCCGCCTCACCGATATGTACGATCGGTTCAACAACTGGGTGCATGTGGCCTACGGTCTGGACGGCCTGGCACCGATCTGGACGATCACCGACAGCGCAGGGCGCACACATGAAGTGAGATTCAAGAAAACCGCGTCGTACGAGGAGAAAGGCGGGTTCAACGTTCTCGTCGAACACTATTCCGTCGATCGCGTGAGTCTCAAAACGTTCGGCGGCCTCGCGGCGACGTACACATTCCACTACGAAGGCGAGAGCACCGGGTCTTATAGCTCCATCCCTCGCCACCCGATCGTGGAAGGCGAGCCGGATCCCTATCTTCCGGGCAACGCGAACGTCGCTCTCCTCACGGAAGTCGACATGCCGGAAAATCTGAAGTGGACGTTCGACTACGTGCGCTGTAACTCGGTGCCGGAAGGCGATTGCCCCGATTCCTCCGGCAGCCTCGCTCGCCTGCGTCTTCCCACTGGCGGCCAGTTGGAGTGGACCTACCAGCAGTTCGTGCTTCCCGGCGCGTGGTTTCAGAGCAATCCATTGAAGCCTGTCGAAGGACAGCTCTACACCACGCCGGTCGCGGTTGCGACGCGAACGATGAAGGTCGGCAATACGATTCTCGGCACCCGCGATTACACTCAGGAACTGATCGGAAATCTCGATCTGGAACATCGTGTGGTGGTCACCGACCACGCAGACGGTCCAGGCAGCCCGGTCATCCGGAGTACGCGAAGCTACTTCAGCATCTGTCCGAACTCGATCAGCTGCACGCAATTCGGGATCGGCGGCGAATACGGCCTGCCGCTTTCCCGTCGTCCGGAATCGAACGACCAGACAGCCAATGGCGTCGCCGTTTCTTCCGAAGATTTGGGACCCGATTCTTCGGGACACTGGACGCTCCCGCTGCGCCGACGCTATGTCCAGTACGAGGGCGATATCTATCTTCCCTCTCTCTTCTCCGGCATCACGTCCGACTACAACCGGCGCGTCGTCAAGGAGCTGACGAAGTATGAGGACGGCAAGATTGCCGCCACGGAGTACAGCCAGTTCGACGGGCTCGGACATTACCGGCGCACGGAGACGTCGGGAACATTCGGAGCTCGTGATGCTCGCGTCTTGTTCACGAACTTCAATCCCGCTCGCGGCAACTACAAGGCGAACAGCAACGGAACTTACGATGGCAGCTTCTCGCCGTTCCCACTCGCGTCTCCATGGCTGATCAACATGTACTCTTACGAGACAGCCACGGAACTGCTTCCTGCCGTCAGCTCGCCTGCCGTGCTCAACACGGCGCTCGCCACCGCCAGAACGGAAGCCTGCTTCGATGCGACCACGGGGTTTCTCACCGGGCGGCGGATGCTCGTGAACAACGTGAACGAACCGAATCCGCCAACGTACTCGCCTGCCGACCTCCTCGCCCTCTTCACACCCGACGCCCGAGGGAACATCGAGACGGAGAAGTACTACGGCGGCGATGAGAATGCGACCGCTTTCACAAACTGCTCGCCGCCGGGCGCCCCGGCCTACTCCCTCTTTCACGAGTGGTCCGCGGCTGGCGCGTTGCTGAAGTCTCACTACAAGGACGGGAGCTCGGACTTCGCCGAGGCTCTCTCCCAGGACGCCGATGCATCTACCGGGTTCGTGACCGCGACGTATGACGCCTCAGGACTGGGAACCGCGTTCACTTACGATCGGCTGGGGCGTGTGCTCACCGCCTCACCGGCCGGCAATGCCGGCGACGTTCCGCGCGGCGCGAGCACGAGCTACGCCTACGCCGTTCCCGAGAATGCGCCGCCAACCGTCACGATCAGTCAGACCAGCGGAACGACCGATCTTCCCAGCAGCACACTGACGTTCGACGGCTTCGGGCGGCTCGTCCTGCAGTCGAAAACCATGCCCGGACTCTCTCCCTCGAAAGTGCAGACCGACTACAACAGTCTCGGCTGGAAGACGAGGGTTTCCGAATCGGAGGACGTGCCCTCCCATTTCACGACCTTCGACTACGACCCGTTTGGACGTCCCGCGAAGGTGAAGGCGCCCGACAACAGCGTGACGACGCTGGTTTACAGCGGAGTGTCGCAGACGGCGCGCAACGTGACCGTTCGCACGCCGACCGGCGATCAAACGAGCACCACCACTGAGATCTACGACCGCCAGGGCAAGCTCTGGCAGGTCGTGGACGGCGAAAACGTGACCACCAGCTACACCTACGACGTTGGCAACCGCCTGCGATCGGTGTGCATGAATCCCGACGGCTCCACCTGTCGCCAGGTGCGGACGTTCCTCTACGATCACCGCGGATTCCTGAACAGCGAGTCCCATCCCGAGAAGTCGACGACGTATTCGCACTATGACGCCCGAGGCCATTTCCTTCGGATGAACGACGGCGTGAAGGAGCTTTCCTTCGTCCATGACAAGGCGGAGCGCCTGACCAACGTGAACGAGACGGTCTCCACTCGACCTCTGAAGCGCTTGGAGTTCGCAACGACGCAGCCGGCCGGCAAGTTCCTCATCGGAAAGGTCGTCAAAGCCGTGCGACACAATTGGATCGGGGACGACTTCGACTTCCAGGTCATCGAGTCGTACGAGTACGGCGGTCGCGACGGCCGCGCGAACAAACGCACGACGCAGGAGAAGACGTGCGCAGTCGTCGCCGGATCTCCGGATTGCAGGACGGAGTTGGCCGGCAGCGGAGATCTGGTGACTTTCGAGACGTCCCTCGTGCAGGATCCTCTCGGCAATCCGTCGACCGTCACTTATCCCAAATGCCTCTTCGCGCCATGCAGCGGTGCGGTCCTGAGCTCGCCCGAGGTGACGAATGCCTATGCGAAAGGGCTGCTGACGAACGTCACGGCGAACGGCCAGAACAACGCCATCGCTTACTGGAACAGCGGCCTGGTGAAGAGCGTCGCGCACTCCAACAACGTGACCGACTGGCAGGACGCCGACCCGAACGGAATGCGCCGCCCGGCGGCGATCCGCACGACCGGAGCCTCGGAGAGCGCGGCCTGCACGGCGCCGACCTTCGCCGCGCAGCCGCCACCCGTCACGAACGTCGTTGCTCCCGGCGCGCCGGTACCGATCGTCGCCGTCGTGAACACCGACAGCAACACGACGGCACATCCGCTCACGATCCAGTGGTATCAGGCCGCGAGTCCCTCCATGACCAACCCGGTAGCGTCCGTGACCACGGGTACTGCAGGCTCGTTCGAGACGAAAATCGAGGTCCCCACCACGGCCGGAACCACGACCTATTGGGTGCGCGCGACGAACGGCTGCGGCGCTGGGGCGAACAGCGCGACCGCAACGGTCACGATCTGTCCCAACGTCTCGATCACCGCCCAGCCAACCGGCACGTCGATGACGTCGGGACTCTCCACGACGCTCACCGTCGGCGCGAGCGGTTCCGGTTTGCAATATCAGTGGTATCAGGGCACGAGCGGCATGACTACGGCGCCGATCGCAGGCGCGACGTCAGCGACACTGCCCGTGACCCCGACCCAGACCAGCTCCTACTGGGCGCGCATCTCGAGCAGCTGCGGAGCGTCGGTCGACAGCGCAACCGCCACCGTGACTTTGACCGCGCCACCCGCACCGATCGGATTGGTCGCCAGCTATCAGGGGGGCGCGATTCAACTCAGTTGGAGCGCCGCCTCTCCTCCCGCGGGCGTGCGGAGCTACATCATCCGGCGAAGATACAACTCGATCGGCTATCGCGATTACCAGACCGTGAGCTCCAGCACGCATGCGGCGGTAGACGCGCTCACCGATCCCGATACGGCGTACATTTATCGAGTGGTGGTCGTCGACAACAACGGCATCCGTTCCGCGGAGAGCGTTCCGGACGTTGCCACGACGACCGTCTTCACCGACGACCCCGTCTCCGCGGGGGTGACGCTCGTCAAAGGCATCCACGTGTCGCAGCTGCGGAGGGCGATCGACGCTCTCCGGCGTTCGGCCAGCATCAGTCCGTTCTGGTCGAGCTACACAGCGCCGACCGGAACGGTACCGGCCCAGCACATGATCGACATGCGCTCCGCGATGGGCGCCGCGCGGTCGAGCCTCGGGCTACCCGCGATTTCTTACACCACCACGAATCTTCTCGCTGGCAGCCCCATCCTGGGCAGCGACTTCCAGCAACTCCGAGGCGGGGTGCAGTGATGCGCAAGACGCTTTCCCTTCTTCTCCTCGCGATCGCTGCATCGCTGTCGGCGCAGGAGCCGAAGCCGGTACCGCAATCGGTGACGGCACTCGAGCAACTCCGCTCCCATCCGAACGACGGCCCGTTCTCCTGGAACACCGGCACCTACCAATATGACGGCGCCGGGAACATTTGGGCCATCGGCGACGAACGCTTCGGCTACGACAAGATCGGCCGGCTCAAATCGGCCACCGTCCGCGGCCCCGATCTCTCCTCCATGCAGACGCAGTCGTACGTCTACGACGCCTACGGCAACATGGGATCGATGGTGACGCAGGACGGCGGCTTGACCACCCGAACGGTCACGATGACGGTCGACGCGCCGACGAATCGCCTCACCGCCGTTACCTACACGCCTACCACACCGCAGGAATCCGTGACGTATGACGGCGCCGGCCGCGTAACCGCGGTGAACGGCACTTACTACAGCTACGACGCCCTCGGCATGCCGAACGTCGTCCGCCTCGGCACCCCGACGGCGACCCCTCGAATCGTCTACGCCTATACCGCCGACGACGAACGCCTGCTCGCCTTCGACACCTCTGGCGACACGCACTGGACGCTACGCGGCCTCGACAACAAGGTCCTGCGCGACATCAAACAAAACGGCGCGACTTGGAGCGTCGACCGCGACTACGTATACCGCGACGGCTTGCTCCTCACCGCGCTGAAAGGCGACGGCTCCGTCGAGCACTACAGCCTCGACCACCTCGGCACCCCTCGCCTCGTGACGAACGCCTCCGCCGTAAAGGTCGGCTACCACGTCTACTGGCCATTCGGCGAGGAATGGAGCCCCGGCACCGCGCAGGACGGCGCCCCCCTGAAGTTCACCGGCCACGAACGCGACGCCGACCCTGCCGGCGGCACCGCAACGCTCGATTACATGCACGCGCGCTACTACCGGGCGGGGTGGGGGCGGTTTTTGACGGTGGATCCTCAATATGACGACAACGTGCAGTTCAGACCGGACAAGTGGAACCGCTTCTCTTACGCTGCAAACGATCCGATCCGCTACGTCGATCCTAATGGTCGGGGAGCCTATGACTTCATCGAGGGCGTAGCAAATGGATGGTCGAGTTCCAACCTAGGCAACCTCAATCGAGTCAAACCACGGAATGTCGACTATCAACGCGGGCAGATGATTGGTGATGCGACAGCGATCGTGCAGGGTGCTTACGAGACGTTGCAGGGTGGCGCGATCGCTGCCGCCGGAGGTGGAGCAACGCTGGCTACCGTCGGTGGCAGTTCGCTAGTGACCGTCCCTGTAGCAATTGATGGTCTCGCAATGGCAATTCACGGTCTTGCGGTTGGCGGCATTGGGCTCACTAATCTCATGTCCGCGGAGGGAAATGGAGGAGGAGGAGGAGGAGGAGGAGATGGGAACGGGAACGGGGGTGGGAATAGTGGTGGGGATGACAACCAAAACAAAGTATTGTCCAAGGGAGAAATTAAACGCCTCGAGGCCGGCGATGTCGAAATTCATCAATTAAAATACGAGGTCACAGGAGATTCTAACGTTGCAAGGTACGATCTATACAAAGACAAGAAAGGCAATATTTTCGTCAACAGGAAGGGTGGTAAGGGCGCCGGCGAGCCTACGGGATTGAATATCAATGACTTCTAGGAATACACACAATCGAATCATCGCCTACTATACAATCACAGGCGCGGAACTAGTTCCAGGCGAAGTCACACGGCGCACCCGTCTGACACCAAGTCGAGTCTGGAATCGTGGTGAGATTCGCCATGCTGCAACCGGCAAGATTCACGAAAATAGCGGCTGGGGCATAACCTCGAGATTGGGTGAAGCGGAATCGGTGACCAGCCACCTCGTGGACCTCTTGACTCAATTAGACGCCGCTTCCGAAGTTCTCGCAGAGCTTGCCGTGAATTTCAAGGCTTATCTGACGATCGTGATCTATGCACATGAATTTGTGCCTGAAATGACATTCGATCGCGATGTTTTGGCCAAACTAGCGGCACTACGTGTCGAGGCCAACATAGATTTTTATTGTCTCGTCGATGACGAGATGAGTATCGACCAAGCAGGCGAATGAACATCTGGCAGCGACCATCTATATCGCGGCCCTAAAGTTGCGTACCCATCCAACCACGTACGAGAAAAGGCGACGAGTCGCAGCACGCCCGCCTCTTATGGCCGTCGAGAGATTCCTGCAAGAAGATAGGCGCCAGAGCTTTCGATCTCGCAAAGCAACTCGCCACCGCCGATGTTGCAACTGACGACTAGGACGCCATCGCTGGCGACGATCTCATCCTGCGCCCCACCCCCATGCCCCTCCGCCCCACCCACCGCTTCCTCCGCGTCGAATTCGACTGGCTCGCACAGGATCGCGACGGCATGCTCGGCTTCTTCTCCACGGCGGGCGGGGGGCCGATTCCGAAGGTGCTCGACAGCGACGGCGTCGAGCTCGAGCTGAGGAAATCCTGGCGCTTCCGAGGCGAGGCGCAGCCGCGCGGGTGGGAGGCGAGGGGAACGTGAAGGAGTGGCTCGAAGTCGCCGAGCGGGCCATCTTGCCTCCGACTAGAGTCGCGAGGCGCGTAGTACGAGCTCATCGCGGCGCCAACGGTGCCCATGTGAGCGGAGGAAGTAGAAACGAACGCTCCGCCTCGCCGAGTGGCCGGCGGCCATCTAGTACACTCCCCTCCCTGTGTCGGAACTGAAACGGGACATCGGCCTTTGGCGGGGCATTGCCCTGAACATGATCGACATGGTCGGCATCGGGCCGTTCATCACCATCCCCTTGATCCTCGCGGCGATGGGTGGCGGGCGGGGCATGTTGGCCTGGGTCCTCGGCGGGCTCCTCGCCATCAGCGATGGCCTCGTCACGGCGGAGCTCTCGGGGTCGATGCCGAGGGCGGGCGGGTCGTATGTCTTTCTGCGCGAGGCGTATGGCAAATACGGGAGGCTCGTCTCCTTCCTCTTCCTCTTCCAGATCCTCTTCTCCGCCCCGCTCTCGATGGCCTCGGGGTGCATTGGCTTTGCGGCGTACTTGCAGCGGCTCGTGCCGTGGGCGGGAGAGCATCAGCAGCTGACGGCGATGGCGATCTGCATCGTCACCGTCCTTCTGCTGCTGCGGCGCATCGAGACCATCGGCAAGTTCTCGATCCTCTTGTGGATCGGCGTCCTCGCGACGCTAGCCATCGTCATCGGCGCGGGGTTGCCGCACCTCAAGCTCGAGGCCTTCGCGTTCTGGAGCGCGCCGCGCGTCGACGGCAAGCTCGCCTACGCCGGCCTCGGCGTCGCCCTGATCTACTCCGTCTACGACTACCTGGGCTACTACAACATCTGTTACCTGGGCGATGAGGTGCGCGACCCGGAGAAGACGATCCCGCGCGTCATCGTCATCTCCATCCTCGCCATCGGCGCGATCTACCTCGTGATGAACGCCTGCATCATCTCCGTCCTCCCGATGCAGCAGGCCATGACGTCGCAATCGGTCGTCGGCGACTACGTTGCGACCCTCATGGGGCCGCGCGCCGCGAAATGGATCTCGATCCTCATCCTCTGGACCGCGTTTGCCTCGATCTTCTCCCTGATGCTCGGCTACTCGCGCATCCTCTTCGCCGCCGCGCGGGACCGAAACTTCTTCTCGGTCTTCGGGAAACTCCACGCGACCGAGGCTTATCCGATCGTTTCGCTGCTTTTTCTGGGGGCGATGGCGACGGTGTTCTGCTGGATCCCGCTCAAGCACGTGCTGCAGGCGATCCTTTCCATCCGCGCGGTGATCCCCTTCATGGCCCAGATCGTCGGCGCCGTCGTCCTGCGCCAACGCGAGCCGGAGAGGCCGCGGCCGTTCCGGATGTGGCTCTACCCCCTGCCCGCAATCGTCGCCGTCGGGCTCTGGCTCTTCATCGTGATCTCGCCCGAGAAAGGGCTGAAGGTCGGCGGGCTTTACGTGATGGCCGCGGGCCTCTTGTTCTACGCCGCGCGCGGGTACTTACTCCAGCGTGGCCAGCGCGTCCGATCGAACCCATAGCACCGCTTCCTGCTGGAAGCGCTTCTTGTACTCGGCGATGATCTCGCCCACCTTCCGCGCCTCTTCGCCGCGCCGCTGGTGGAGGATCTGGACGATGTGCGTCTTCTCCCGATCGCTCTTCCAATGCCCCTCGGCCACCCAGTCGGTGAAGCCGGGAAAGCGCGGCGTGATGACTTCGTCCACGAACTTCGTCCACTCCTCGTCGCTCACCGGCGCCGCGTTGGCGCGGCCGGTGCCGAAATAGAGGAGATCCGATTGCTGCACTTCGACGAGCTGCATCGAGCTGCAGGCGGTGAGAAAAAGGGCGAGGACGACAGCGAGGCTACGTGCGTACGGCATCGATCCACTTCTCCACGTTCGGCGGTTCGTATCGACCGAGGCGGTCGAGGAGGGTTTCGATGTTGGGCTCGACAATGGCTATCTCGCGATGCGCCGGCTTCACGAACTGCTCCTCCACGCCGCGGTCGAGGAACGTCATGAGGGGCGCGTAATAGCCGGCGACGTCGAGGAAGCCGACCGGCTTGGCGTGGACACCGAGCTGGCCCCACGTCCAGACTTCGAAGACTTCTTCGAGCGTGCCGAGGCCGCCCGGGAGGGCGATGAAGGCATCGGCGAGGTCGGACATCCGCGCCTTGCGCTCGTGCATCGTCTCCACGACGTGCAGTTCAGTGAGGCCGGTGTGGCCGACTTCGCGCAGCACGAGGTTGCGCGGAATCACGCCGACCGCCTTGCCACCGGCGGCGAGGACGGCGTCGGCCAGCTCGCCCATCAGACCGACGCGGCCGCCGCCGTAGACGAGCGTGAGATCGCGCCGGACCAGAGCGGACGCCAGCTCGCGCGCGGCCGCGGCGTACTCCGGACGCGCGCCGCGGTTCGCTCCGCAGAAGACGCAAATGCGTTGCACAGCGCGCTATTCTAACGACCCCATGCGCAAGCTCGTCTTCCTTCTTCTCTTCCTCACGACCGCTGCACAGGCACAACGCCTCGATCCGGATGCGGTCGACAGGATCGTCACGACGACGATGGCGAAGTGGCAGATTCCCGGCGCCGCGATCGCCATCGTGAAGGACGACAAGATCGTCTACGCGAAAGGCTTCGGCGTGCGCAGCGTCGGCGGCAGCGAGAAGGTGACGGAGAACACGGCGTTCGGCATCGGCTCAAATTCGAAGGCTTTCACCTCCGCGACGATGGCCGTCCTCGTCGACGAGAAGAAGATGGATTGGGACGACCCGGTGCGGAAGCATCTCGACTACTTCCATCTCGACGACGCGTGCGCCGACTCGCTCGTGACGATGCGCGACATCGTTTCGCATCGCACCGGCCTCTCGCGCCATGACGAGCTGTGGGACAACTCGCCGATGACGCGCGATCAGGTGATCCGGGCGATCGGCAACGTGAAGCTGAGCAAGCCGTTCCGGAGCACGTATCAGTACCAGAACATCATGTTCGTCGCCGCCGGCGAAGCGGTCGCCGCGACGGCGAAGATGCCGTGGAACGACTTCGTCAAGACGCGCATCTTCCTCCCCCTCGGCATGACCAACACCGTCGTCTCGACCGCCGACTGGAACGCGTTGCAGGATCGGTCGAACGGCCATCACTTCGATCGCGCCCACAACGCCTCGGTCCTCAAGACGTACTTCGACGACGACAACCTCGCGCCGGCCGGCGCCGTGAAATCGAGCGCGCGTGACATGGCGCAGTGGGTGCGTTTCCAGCTCGCGAACGGCGTGATCGACGGCAAACGCATCGTTTCGGCCGAGGCGCTGGAGGAGACGAAGACGCCGCAGATGGTGGAACGGATGGAGGGCGCGTCGAAGCTCAACAATCCGGAGACGAACGTGCAGTCGTACGCGATGGGTTGGAACGTTCAGGATTACGCGGGCGATCTGCTCGTCGCGCACGGCGGCGCACTGAATGGCTTCCGCGCGCAGGTCGACCTGCTGCCGAAACGCAACGCCGGCTTCGTGGTGCTGATCAACGAAGACCGTGGCCTCGCAACCATCGCATTGCGCAACGCCATCTGCGACCTGCTCCTCGGCCGCAAACCGCGCGACTGGGACGCCTACTACCTCGGCCTCGACCAACGCAGCGAGGAAAAAGCGGCGGAACGGAAGTTCCTGCGCGAGGGGAAACGGAAGCCGGACACGAAGCCGTCGCGTGAGCTCGCCGCGTACGCCGGGACGTACGA
>JAFAVZ010000057.1 GCA_019242175.1 Acidobacteriota bacterium | reverse complement strand
GCTCATCACGCCGTATCCGAACGGCAATGCCGGCTTCGAGAATCCGTCGATCTTCGCGGGGACGTCACCGCTGGCGTGGGTGGCTCCGGCCGGTGTGACGAATCCGATCGCACGCCCGGCAAACGGCTACCTCTCCGATCCCGACGTCGTGGCCGTGCCCGAGCGCGGCGAGCTGTGGGTCTACTACCGGCAGGTTGCGTCGGAGAACGAGGTGTACGTGATCCGCACCAGCAACGCCGTGAAATTCACCGTGCCGCGCCGCGTCGCCTCGGCGCCGAACCACGACCTGGTCTCACCGGCGGTCGTCCATCGCGCGCCGAGTGATTGGTTGATGTGGTCCGTGAGCTCGAACTCCGGCTGCGGGGCGGCGACGACGTCGGTCGAGCTGCGTCGCTCGAGCGACGGGCTGGATTGGTCGGCGCCGGAGAAGGTCTCGCTCGCACAGAGCGGCGGCTATTCGCCGTGGCACATCGACGTGCAGTGGATCCCGAGCCGCCATGAGTTTTGGGCGATCTTCAACGGCAAGACGCCCGGCTCGTGCACGACTCCCGCGCTATTTCTCGCGACGAGCCCCGACGGTGTGACATGGACGACGTACCCGTCGCCGATTCTCACGAAGGGCACGATCCCCGAGCTCGCGGACGTCGTCTATCGCTCGACGTTCACGTACGACGCCGAGTTGGACATGATCGACTTCTGGTATTCGGGGGCGAAGTACGACGCGGGGCAGTACGCGTGGCACACCGCGTATCAACGCCGTGCGAGAAGCGAGGTGTTTGCGACCGCAGGGAGGAAGAGTGCGTCCGCGTTGGCTGCACTCGCGCCGCGGGCTGGAGTGCCGGAGTTGGTGGATCCGCCGTAAGTGTCATCCTGAGTTTTGTCATCCTGAGCGAGTGATGTCATCCTGAGCGAGTGGTGTCATCCTGAGCGAAGCGAAGGATCTCCGCTGGGGCGGGACGCATCTCTTCGCGCGGGCGGGGATCCTTCGCTTCGCTCAGGATGACAAAACTCACGATGACAATACTAAAACAGCCCGACGATCTCCCCGCTCGGCAAGCGAGCCATCCGCTCGGCAGCCGGTTCCTTCGGCAGCCCAGGCATCGTCATGATATCGCCGCACTGCGCGACGACGAAGCCGGCGCCTGCTGATGGACGCACTTCATTCACCTGAATGCGGAAGCCGCGCGGACGGCCGAGCTTTGTCGCATCATCGGTGAGCGAGTACTGCGTCTTCGCCATGCACACCGGCGTGTTGCCCAAACCGATCGATTCGATATACGCGATCGCGCGATCCGCTTCGGGCGTGTAGTCCGCGCCGTCGCCGCCGTAGATCTGCTTGACGATGATGTCGATCTTCTGCTTGATCGGAAGATCTGTCGGATAGAGCGGACGGAACTCCGCGCCCTTCTTGTCGAGCAGCTCGATGAGCTCCGTACCAAGCGCCTCGCCGCCGGCGCCGCCTTTCTCCCACACTTCAGTGAGCGCGACGCGGACGCCCAAGCGCGATGCGAACTCGGTCACGAGCTGGAGCTCCGCATCGCTATCGGAAACCCGGCGATTGAGCGCGACGACACTCGGCACGCCGAAGTGCCGCACGTTCTCGATGTGCTTCTCCAAGTTCGGCAGCCCCCGCTCGAGTGCCCCAAGATCTTCGGCGCCGAGATTTTTCTTGTCGCCGCCGCCGTGCATCTTGAGCGAGCGCACCGTCGCGACGACGACCGCTGCTTCAGGCTGCAATCCGGCCATGCGGCATTTGATGTCGAAGAACTTTTCCGCGCCGAGATCGGACCCGAAGCCCGCTTCGGTGACGACGATGTCCGCGAGTGCGAGCGCTGACTTCGTGGCGATCACACTGTTGCAGCCATGCGCGATGTTGCCGAACGGGCCTGCGTGCACGAAGGCCGGGCCGCCCTCGAGCGTCTGCACAAGGTTGGGGCGCAGCGCGTCCTTGAGCAGCAGCGCCATCGCTCCCGTGGCGCGCAGCTCGCCGGCGGTGACGGGACG
>JAFAVZ010000611.1 GCA_019242175.1 Acidobacteriota bacterium | reverse complement strand
GCGCACGTTCCGGGAGATCCTTCGGCGTCTTCGCGCCTCAGGATGACAAAGCGCCTCTACCGCGGCAGCAATGCGACGGCGCGTAGCGGGCCGCCGGAGCCGCCGGCGATCTTCATCGGCAGCGCGAAGACCCACGCGCCGCGTGTCGGCACGCGTTCCAGGTTCGCGAGGTTCTCGAAGCCGGGGACATCGGCGCCGTTCGCGACGCGGTGCACGATGAAATCGGCGGATTGGCCGTAGTCGATGCTCGCCGTGTCGACGCCGATCGCGGCGCGGAGGACGTCGACGCGCATCGGTTCGCTTTGTCATCCTGAGCCGCGGAGACGGCGAAGGATCTCCTGATACGGGCGACGAGCGCACGTTCCGGGAGATCCTTCGGCGTCTTCGCGCCTCAGGATGACAAAGCGCCTCTACCGCGGCAGCAATGCGACGGCGCGTAGCGGGCCGCCGGAGCCGCCGGCGATTTTCATCGGCAGCGCGAAGATCCACGCGCCGCGTGTCGGCACGCGTTCCAGGTTCGCGAGGTTCTCGAAGCCGGGGACATCGGCACCATTCGCGACGCGGTGCACGATGAAGTCGGCGGACGGGCCGTAGTCGATGCTCGCCGTGTCGACGCCGATCGCGGCGCGGAGCACGTCGACGCGCATCGGTTCGCTTTGTCATCCTGAGCCGCGGAGACGGCGAAGGATCTCCTGCTACGGGCGAGACGCGCACGTTCCGGGAGATCCTTCGCCGTCTTCGCGCCTCAGGATGACACCGTCGCCCCTACCGCGGCAGCAATGCGACGGCGCGTAGCGGGCCGCCGGAGCCGCCGGCGATTTTCATCGGCAGCGCGAAGATCCACGCGCCGCGCGTCGGGACGCGTTCCAGGTTCGCGAGGTTCTCGAAGCCGGGGACGTCGGCACCATTCGCGACGCGGTGCACGATGAAGTCGGCGGACTGGCCGTAGTCGATGCTCGCCGTGTCGACGCCGATTGCCGCGACGTGGCGCTGCTCGACGAGCAGGCGCACCGCGTCTGCACCGTACGACGGGAAGTGCAGTTTGTCGACGGCGCCGGGCGTGTCGTCGCCGAAGTACTCCTTCCGATTCGGCCAGCGCTTGCCCCAACCGGTGCGCAGCAACACGGCCGTGCCGCTCGCAATCGCGCCGTTCGCTGCCTCCCACGCCTTCACGTCATCGACGGTCAGGCGATAGTCGGCATCGCTCGCTGTCTTCGCCGTCACGTCGATCACGACCGCCGGCGCGATGAGCTGCCGCAACGGGATCTGGTCCGCCGTCTTGCCTTTTTCGGAGAAGTGGATCGGCGCGTCGAGATGCGTGCCGCCGTGCTCCGGCGTGCAGATCGAGTTCGAGGCGTAGAACCAGCCGCCCGGCGTCGGCCCATGCGCGAGCTGCTCCATCTTGAACGCCGTGGGCGACGTCGGCCAATACAACGTGTGCTCGTCGAACAGCCAGGAAAGATCGACGAGCTCTCCGTGGGCAAGATCGGGTCGCGGCGCGGTCGCGCACGCGGCGAGCAGCAGCAGAGCGAGTACGGCGGTGTTGCGCATGAACCGCGATTCTAGCGCGGTGCGAACAGCAGCACGTCGCGGCTCATCGTCACCTCCATCGCGTCGATCGCCGCCATCCGTTCGCGTTCGCGGTTGCGCAGGCCGCGATAGGAAGACGTCATCACGTCCTCGATCGACGCGCGGTCGAGCAGCGCGCGTTGCGCGACGCGCTCCCGATGTTCGAGCGTGAAGAGCGCGTCGAACTGTTCGAGCGTCCGCGGCACGCGATCGCGTTCGTCGTTGCCGCCGAGGATGGCGGTGCGGAGCTCGAGGAGATCGTCGGGGGCGGGGAGAGCGACCAGCAGGCGTCCGGACGGTGCGAGCACGCGCCGGAACTCGGGCGGATTCATGCGCGCGGTGATCGACGCGACGGCATCGAACGAGCCGTCCGCATACGGCAGGAAGCGGTCGGCGTTGGCGACGACGAAGAACGCCTCGCGATGGCGGCGCGCCGCGGCGTCGATGGCCGGGATGGAAATGTCGGTGCCGTGCCGTTCCAGAGGGCCCGGCCCGCTCGGTTTGTCGGCCAGGTCTTCACGAGGCTCGAGATCCTTGCCTGCCTCGTCCCCAGACCCGACACGTGGAGAAGACATCAGGCCGCCGAGGTGATGGCCTTCGCCGCAGCCGACGTCGAGGAGCGTGGCGGCGTCGGGGAACCAGCGATGGAGGTCGACCGGCGAGCCGTGTTGGTCGAGGAAACGGCGGCGCGCGGCGACGGCGGCCGGCGTGTCGCCGGGATTCGCGGAACGCCGATCCTGTGGCTGGAGCAGGTTGAGATAGCCGCTGCGCGCGACGTCGAACGAGTGGCCGTTCGCGCATCGATAGCGACGCTGCTCCGCCGTCAAGGGCAAAGCGCAGGAGCGAACGGAGCAGAGCAGCGTTGCGCGCACGCGCTAACATCTAACACGGCATGCGCTCCCGCACACGTCTCTTGGCGCTCTTCGCCGCGCTGGTGCTGACGCTGATCGTCGCCGCGGTGCTCTACCAGATCGGCATGGCCCGCCTCGAAGGCAAGCCGCGCACGTTCTGGGAAGGCCTCGAATGGGCCGCGGAGTCGCTGAGTACGACCGGCTACGGCGCGGACGCGAAGTGGTCGCATCCGGTGATGGTCGTCTTCGTCGTGCTCATCCAGCTCGCCGGCGTCTTCCTCTTTTTTCTCGTGATTCCCATCTTCCTCGTGCCGTTTCTCGAAGAGCGATTCGAGGAGAAGCTGCCGCGCCAGGCGGATGCGAAGCTGCACGGCCACGTGATCGTCTTCCGCTTTGGTCCCGCGGTCGAGACGTTGCTGCAGCGGCTCAAAGCGGGCAACGTGCCGTCGCTCGTTGCGGAGACGGATGAAACGCAGGCGCGCCTCGTCGCCGAGACCGAGCAGGCGCTCGTGTTCAGCCGCGCCGAAGAAGACGTGCTCGCCGCTTGCCGGGTGGAGACGGCGCGGGCGATCGTCGCCAACGGACGCGATCAGGAGAACGCCGCGCTCATCCTCCGCGCGCGGGCGCTCGGCTTCAGCGGCGAGATCTACGCGTTCGTCGAAGAGCCGGCGCATCGCAAGCCGATGGAGCTCGCCGGCGCGACGAAGGCGTTCACGCCGCGGCACATCGTCGCCGCCGCGCTCGCGGCGCATGCGAGCGAGGTGATCAGCCCGCGGCTGCCCGGACTCGATCGCATCGGCGGCCTCGAACGCCGCGAGATCCGCGTCCCCGCACGAAGTCCTCTCGCGAACCAGCTCCTCCGCGAAGCGAAGCTGCCGGCAGCGGTGATCGGCATCTGGAAGGACAGCCATCTCAATGCGCAGCTGCGTCCCGAAACGCGCATCGAAGCCGGCTCCGTGTTGGAGCTCGTCGGCGACGCGGCCTCGCTGGCGGAGACGGCGAAACGCATCGGCGCGCCGCTCCTGCGCCACGGCGGCGCGTTCATCGTCGCGGGCTTCGGCGAGGTCGGACGCAAGGTCCACGAGCTGCTCACCGATGCCGGCGAAACGGTCCGCGTGATCGAGCGCCGGGCCGCGGACAACGTGGACGTCGTCGGCGACGTGCTCGACTCCTACGTCCTCGACCGCGCCGGCGTGCGCGACGCGCGTGCGCTCATCCTCGCCCTCGACAGCGACGACTCCACGCTCTTCGCCACCGTCATCGCCCGCGATCTCGCCGACGACGTGCCGGTGATCGCCCGCGTGAACCACGGCCGCAATCTGGAGAACATTCACCGCGCCGGCGCCGACTACGCGCTCTCCATCTCCGACATCTCTGGCGAAATGCTCTCCGCCCGCCTCCTCGGCCGTGGCACGCGCCCTCGCGACGAACGCCGCCGCGCGATGCGCATCCCCCGCGCGCAATGGGACGGCTTCTCGCCGATCCTCGCGCCGGACGGGGAGGAGGGCTTGTGGGTTTGCGTTTCGGCGTGATGGAGGCGTTGGCGTCCTGCGCGGGCCAACGCCCCGCAGCGTCTCCTATCGAGGTGTCATCCTGAACAGCGAAGACTGTGAAGGATCCGTACCGATCTTGCGCTGCGCCTGAAGGTACGGATTCTTCGCCGTCTACGCGGCTCAGAATGACACCGTCAGATGTCATCCTGAACAGCGAAGACTGTGAAGGATCCGTACTGTTCTTGCGCTGCGCCTGAAGATACGGATTCTTCGCCGTCTGCGCGGCTCAGAATGACACAGGCTGCGATCCTGAACAGCGAAGGCTGTGAAGGATCCGTACCGATGTTGCGCTGCGCGTGAAGGTACGGATTCTTCGCCGTCTTCGCGGCTCAGAATGACACCGTCAGTACGCAAAGCCTCGTGAAGGCTTGGCCAACAAACGCAGCGGGCCGTGCCCGCTCAATTTCCGCTGTAGCGGAAGCGGGCCACCTCGGCCTCGAAGTCCTGGCCGCTGCGTACGATGCTCTGCACCGACGTGTCGAACTCGCGCGCGATCGCATCGTTCTGTTGCGCGATCTCCAGCATCGTCTTCGAAGCCTCGGCGATCTTTTCCGTGTCGCGCATCTGGCGCTCGAGCAGGTCGCGCATCGCCCGGGCGTCGTCGGAGATCTTTTCCAGCGCGCTGGTGATGCCCCGGCCGGCCTGCGACTGTTCGTCGGTCGCGTTGCGCACCTGCGCGGCGATCTCGCGCACGCGTTCCGCTTCCTGCGCGTGCAACTGCGTGCCGCGGGCCTGTTCGCGCGTCGCGCGATTGATCTCCGCGATGTGGTCGGACATCCGCGACGTCACCTCGTGCAGATGGCGACTCGCCTTCGCCTGATCGTCGAGCGCGCGGGACGTCTTCGTCGCCATCTCGTACGATCGTTGCGAGCTGCCGACGATCTTGGTCAGCGACGACGCTGCGTCTTCGGCGAGCTTCACATTGTCGCGGACGCGCGCAACGCCTTCCTTCATCGCGGAGACGGCCGACTTCGAGCTCGTCTGCACGTCCTTGATGATGGTCGCGATCTCTTTCGTCGAGCCGCGCGTGCGTTCCGCGAGCTGGCGGATCTCGTCCGCCACGACGGTGAAGCCGAGGCCGTGCTCGCCGGCCTGGGCGGCGATGATGGCCGCATTCAGCGCGAGCAGGTTCGTGCGGTTCGTGATCTCCTCGATCACGCTCAGGATGCCGCTGATGCGCCCGACGCTCTGCTGCAGCTCGTCGAGCACCGTCGCGGTTTTGTTCGTCAGCTCCTCGGAGAGGTTGATGCCTTCGACCGTGCGCCCGACCGCCTTGCCGCCGGCTTCCGCGTCTTCGCGCACCTGGCGCGAGATGTCCGCCGTGGTCATCGACGTCTGGCGCAGCTCCTCGATCGTCGAGTCCATCTGCGTGACGAAGGACAGCACTTCGTCGCCGATGCCCGCGAGCACGTCGGTGCCCTTCGACATCTCGCGCATCGAGGCGTTCATCTCCGTCGTCGAGGACGACGTCTTCTCCACCGACTGGAACAGGTAATCCATGCTCCGCGCGACTTCCTCCGCGGAGGCTTGCAACTCCATCGCGCGGCTCGACGCGTCCTGGGTGAGACCGCTCACGGTGTCGGCGGCGGCGAGGACGCTGCCGATGTTGCCGCTCACGTTCTCGACGGCGAACGACGTGCGCTCCGTGAGCCCCGCTTGATCGCGAGCGCGCAGCAGCAGTTGTTCGGTGCCGGTCGTGATGACGCGAACGCCTTGCGCGATCGTCGTGCCGCTGCCGCCGATGCGCCCGAGGAGGCGGCGGAGGTTTTGGCGCGTTTCGTTGAAGCTGTCCGCGAGTTGGCCGACTTCGTCATCGGAGAAGATGCGCGATGGCGCATCGAAGTTGCCCTGCGCGAGTGCGGCGGCGAGCGTGCGCAACTCGCGCACCGGCGTCGTGACGTCGCGCGCCAGGAAGTAGGCCGCCACGGCGAAAGCGATCATCGTGATGAGCGCGATCATCAGCGTGTAGAACGTGATCTGCCGCGGCACGTTGCGGTAGGAGACCCACGGAATCGAGAGCGCGAGGATCGAGCCATCTTTGAGCGCGGCGAAGCGGCTCACGTGCGGCGAGATGAACGCCGCGCTGTCGCCGTTGCGCATGTGCCGGATCGTCTCGACTTCGGCTGGCGTCAGCGGATCCTTCGTGCTGATTGCCTCGCCGGTCGGCGGGATGAGATGGATCGCGTATTCGTCGGGGAGATACGAGCGAAGGTCGTTGAGCGCGCGCGCATCGACCTTGGCCATGATGTTCGCACTGTCATAGAGCCGCTGGAAACGCTCGCTCTCCGCATTGATCGCGAGCTGTTCGAGTGTGATCGAGACCTTCGAGGAGATCAGCTGCACCATCACCACGGCGGCGATGAGGAAGCTGCCCATGAACACGATGGCGATCTTCGGGCCGAGGGCGAGGCCGCGGCCGATGTAGTGGACGGATTGCCCTTCCGGCGCGCGTTCGAGCAGGCGATGTTTGCCCGCGCCGTACGCCCAGGCGACCGAGGGGAAGCCGACGATCAGCGCGGCGATGAGGAAGTAGCCGAAGCCGAGGCCGGAGCGTTCGAGGAGGACGCTGCCGAGGATGTCGAAGACGACGGCGCCGATGCTCCAGGCGATCACCGAGATGCGCTTCGTCCTCGACAGCACGCGCGACATCGCCACAGACAGGTCTTCGGCCGAGTCGAGATCGTCCAGCAACGGCGTGAGCGTGCGCATGTACGCCAACGCGACCGCGCCGCTCAACGCGAGCAGCAGCAGGAGGACGATCGCGGCCGTGCCCAGCGTCAGGGAGACGAGGCGGGAGAGGAAGAGGAACGCGAGCGGAATCGTCACCGCGGACGGCGGCACGATGAGCCAGAGGAGATAGCGGCGCGTGAACGACAAGCGCCGGAATTATCGCATCGATCGGCGCCGCCTCGACGCGCTTCCGGGTGAGGATGTCCGAGACCAGATGCAGCGCGTTCCCGCCATTGGTTGCTGGTTGCTGGTTGCTGGTTGCTGGTTACTGGTTGCTGGTTACTGGTTGCTGGTTGCTGGTTGCTGGCTGCTGGCTGCTGGCTGCTGGTTACTGGTTGCTGGTTGCTGGTTGCTCGCCCTCCGTGCGTGC
>JAFAVZ010000355.1 GCA_019242175.1 Acidobacteriota bacterium | reverse complement strand
CAGAAAGTACGGATGCGCGCCGATGGAAACGGCGAGGGCGGCGGCGATCGGCATCATGGCCGTCGCCGTCGCCACATTCGAAGCCACCTCGGACAGCAGCGTCACGGCGATGCACACCGTGATGATCATCAGCACCGGCGGCCACCTTCCGACGAACGCCAGCTCCGCGCCGGCCCACTTCGAAAACCCGCTCGTCTCCAGCGCCTCGGCCAGCGCGAAGCCGCCGCCGAACAGGATCAGCACGTCCCACGGAATCCGCTTGAACTCCTCCCAATCGAGGAGCCGCAGCAGGAACGCGAGCGCGGCCATCGCGATGGCGACCGTCGCGTCGTTGATCGCCTTTGGGTTCGGGAAAAGATGAGCCCAGCCGTTGACGTGTACGGCGCCGAGGTCGACGTCGGCGCGGAACATCCAGAGGAAGGCGGTGGCGAGGCAGAGGATGAGCGTCGTCTTCTCCTCGCGCGACATCGGGCCCGGCTTCGTCAGGCCGAGCGATTCGAGCGGAACCGCGGCGCCTTTCGGGACGCGCGCCGTCACGACGACGATCAGCCAGCAAAGCGGTACCGCGAGGAGGAGATACGCGCCGCCGAAGATCATCCACTCGGCGAACGTCACGGTGTGCTCGTTCGGGAACAGCTCGCGCGCCGCGCCGAGAAAGATCAGGTTCGTCGGCGTGCCGATCGGCGTCCCGATGCCGCCGAGCGAAGCTGCGTAGGCGACGCCGAGCAGTGTCGCTTCCGCCGTGCGGCCTTGCGGCGTGTCGGAGAAATTGCCGTGCGTGGCGCCGAGGCCGGCGACGATCGCGACGGCGATGGGCGTCATCATCAAAGTGGTCGCCGTGTTCGAGATCCACATCGAGAGAAATGCCGTGACGAGGATGACCGCGAAGACGATGCGCCGCGGCTCGGTGCCGACGCGGCTCAGCGCGAAGTAGGCGAGGCGCCGATGCAATCCGCAACGCTCGAACGTCGCGGAGACGAGGAAGCCGCCCATGAACAGGAACACGGCAGGGTTCGCGTAAGGCGCCGCGATTTTCTCCGTCGTGGCGATGCCCGCGAGCGGAAACGCGACCAACGGCACGAGCGCCGTCAGTCCCAACGGCAGCGCCTCGGTCAACCAGAGCAAGGCCATGAAGAGGCCGGTGGCGGCCGTGAACCGGACGTTCGCCGTGAACGCGGCCGACGTCGGGACGAGCAACAGCAGGCCGGCTGCGGCTGCACACACCAAGAACTTGCGAGAGATCATCAGGAGCGGGCGGACGAGATGATACCCGGCCACGGGCCGGTGCGCTGGTTGGCCGCCTCCGCGACCATTGGCGCGGTGTCATCCTGAGCCGGGTACGCGGCGAAGGATCTCCCGGCACGTGCGCTTTTCGCTCGTATCAGGAGATCCTTCACAGTCTGCGCTGTTCAGGATGACAGCGACGCGGCGTGTCGCGCGATACACTCCTCCGTCGCAAGCGCATGTTTCGCAACCTCGGCCTGAAGCTGATCGCGCTCTTCCTCGCGCTCGTGGTCTGGTTCTTCACCTCCGCGCCGCGGCGGGAGGCGGTGTCGGAGCGCGCCTTCTCCTCGCCCCTCTCCTTCACGCGCATGTCGCGTGAGCTCGTCATCACGACGCCGTTGCCGGACTCGGTCAACGTCCGGTTGCGCGGCCGCGTCTCGGCGTTGCGCTCGGTCTCGTCGCAGAACCTCGAGGTGACGGTCGACTTGAGCGCGTCGCAGCCGGGCGACACGACGATCACGCTGTTGCGCCAGGCGATCAACGTTCCCCCCGAGGTGGAGGTCGTGGCGATCGAGCCGAACAAGATCCGGTTCCGCGTCGAGCAGTTGCGGCAACGCGCGGTGCCGATCCGGCCGTTCCTCGCCGGCGAGCCGCCGGTCGGATACATCACCGGCGAGCCGAGCGTCACGCCGGCCGAAGCGCTCGTCTCGGGGCCGGCATCGCAGATCCGGAACTTCGCCGAGGTGGCGACGGAACGCATTATCATGACCGGCCGCACCGAGACGTTCACCCAGACGGTCGCGGTCGTCTCGGACTCGCCGCTCGTGCGGGTCGTGGAGCCGGTGAATGTGCAGGTGACGGTGCCGGTGCTCCCCGTGATGGGCCCGCAGCCGCCGACGACCGAGACGGGCGCGCAGGCATCGACGGGCGGTCAGGGAAAAAAACAATGAGAGTGCTCTTCGGCACCGACGGCATCCGCGGCAAGGCGCGGCAATATCCACTCGACGAGGCGACGATGTTCGCGATGGGCGAGGCGCTCGCGCATCGCCTCAAAGCCCACGCCCCCCGCCCGCGCGTCTACCTCGGCATGGACACGCGCGAATCCGGCCCGGAGATCGCGCGCGCACTGGCCGCCGGCCTCGCGCATGGTGGCGGCGAAGGCGTCTTCATCGGCGTGATCCCGACACCCGGCGTCGCGTACCTCTGCCGCACGATCGACGACGCGGCCGCGGGCATCTCCATCTCTGCCTCGCACAATCCTTTCGAAGACAACGGCGTGAAGATCTTCGGCCACGACGGCATGAAGTTGCCGGACTCCGATGAAGAACAGATCGAAGACGAGCTGCGCGCGATCCGCCGCGACGAGGTTTCGGTCTCGGACGAGCCGCTGCGCGAGCATCCCGAGCTTGTCGAGCTCTACGAGAAGTTCCTCCTCTCCGACGTCTCGCTGCACGGCAAACGCGTCGTGATCGATGCCGGCCACGGCGCCGCTTATCGCATCGGGCCGGAAGTCTTCCGCCGCGCAGGCGCCGAGGTGATCGTGATCAACGATCGGCCGACGGGACGGAACATCAATGAAGGCTCCGGCGCGCTGCATCCGGAAGGATTGGCGAAAGTCGTCGTCGAGCAAAAGGCCGACTTCGGCGTCGCGTTCGACGGCGACGCCGACCGGGCGATCTTCGCTGACGACGCGGGCCGCATCCGCGACGGCGACGAGATCATCTATCTGTGGGCCCATCACCTGAAGCGCGACGACGCGCTGAAGAATGACGCGGTCGTCACGACCGTGATGTCGAACTTCGGCTTCGAGAAGAAGCTGCAGGCGGACGGCATCGAGCTGCTGCGCGCGCAGGTCGGCGACAAATACGTCCTCGAGCTGATGCTCACCCGCGGCGCGATCCTCGGCGGCGAACAGAGCGGGCACATCATCGACCTGACCGTGCATACGACCGGCGACGGCATCCACACCGCTCTCGTGTTTGGCGAGCTGCTCGCGGCCTCGCCGAAGCCGTTCTCGCAGCTGGAGACGTTCCATCCGATGCCCCAACTGCTGCTGAATCAGAAGGTCGGCTCGAAGCCGGCGCTCGACTCGCTGCCGCGCTACCAGGCCGCGCACAAGCAAGCCCTCGAAGACCTCGGCGGCAAGGGACGCATCCTCGTCCGCTACTCCGGCACGGAGAACCTCGTGCGGGTGATGGTCGAGGGCGAAGACGACGCGCAGATCCGCCGCATCGCGGAAGACCTGCGCGCCGTTTTGCAAGACGAGATCGGCTAGAAAAATGTAGGGCCGGCTCTCCAGCCGGCCCAAGGATCGATGCGGGACCGGCTGGAGAGCCGGTCCTACGTGTTTCGGCTAGAACGATACGCGGAACGCGGCCTCGTAGCGGCGCGGCTGCTGCCACGCCGTCGGCTGGCCGAACGTCGCGTTGATGCGATTCGGTCCCACGAGCTGATAGGGCTGGCCCGTGTTGTTGAAGTTCGGGTCGGTGTTGACGAAGAGGCGGCCGGTGTTCGGATCGGTGATGGCGCGGACGCCGGCGTTGCCGTTGATCGCGATCGCCGTCTCGCTGTTGAAGACGTTGTAGACGACGCCGATCAGGGAGAGCTGCGTCGGCCCGACCTGGAAGCGCTTCTCCAGCGACAGATCGGTCTGCGAGTAATCGGGCAAACGGCGCGAGCCCCGCGGCTCGAGGAACGCGGTGCCGTACGGCGCGATCGACTGCGTAACGCTCCACGGCGTGCCGTCATCCCAGTAGTAGTTCGCGCCGACGGTGAACTGCAGCGGAAGATGCACGAAGCCGTTCACCTTCACCCGGTTGCGCGCGTCGTCGCTGAGGTAGCCGTACGTGTTCGTGAAGTGCACCGGATAGAAGTCGAAGAACGCCGACGCGTTCTGCGTCTCGGTGAAGGACGAGCCGTACGACCCTTCCGAACGGCCGTGCGTCCACGACGCGATCACGTCGAGCCACTGATAGGCGCGCGACTCGACCTGCGTCACGATCGCTCGATACCGCGCGCGCAGCGCATTCGTCACGCCGACGTCGAAGCCCGGCTGGTTCGTGATCACGCACGCCGGCAGCGGGTTGTCGAGCGTGCCGCAGTAGTCCTCGAACAGACCCTTCTGCGTGCGGTACTCGCCCGTGATGTCGAGGCTCGTATTGCGCCAGATCAGCTGCCGCCAACCGACGCTGTACTCGTTGGAGTAGCTCGGCTTCAGATCGGGATCGTACTGTTCGCCTGTGAGGAAGATGAACGAGTTGGCCGGGTCGAACTGGTAGCGGCCGGTCGTGGTGTTGAAGTTGAAGAACGCGCTGCCGGACGGCTGGGCCACGCCGTAGGAGGGGAGCGTCAGCTGGTTCTGGTCCATGATCGTGCCGGCGAATCCGTGCACGACGGAGCGCGCGTTGTTGAAGATGTCGTACGCGACGCCGAACCGCGGCTGCCACTTCTCGAAGCTCGGCGGACTCACCGCACTGCGGCTGTCCCAATCGATGTTCTCGTAGCGGACGCCGAGGCGGAGCGTGAGCCGGCTGATGGGATTCCACTGGTCCTGAACGAAGTACGCGTAGTCCTTCGAGTCGACGGTGTGCAGCGGATTCACGACGGAGAGGTTGATGCGCCGTGGCACGCTGCCGGACGGATTCAGCTCCAGAAATCCGGCGCACGTCGCATTCGCCGGAAATCCGAAAGCCTCGGAGCAGAAGCTCGGATCGAAGCCGGGGATCTGCGTCGGATCGCCGAACGAGTTGTTCGACGAGCTGAAGTTCGTGCGGTTGAAGTCGATGCCGCCCTTCAGCGAATGCGTCCCGACGAAGTTCTCGAGGTAGTACGTCGTGCTCAGCACGGCTTCGTCGCGCGTGCTGTTGCGATCCTGCGTGCCTGTGTAGTTGCCGGTCGTGATGCCGGTCGCGAGGTCGACCGTCCCGGGCGTATTGAATCCGCTGATGGGCGTGACGGAGAGCGCCGACGGCGTGTGGCCGGCCTGGAAATCGACGAGCCATTGCGAGGTGATGATGGCGTCGTAGGTCAGGCCCCAGGTCCGGTTTCGTTGCCGCTGAATCGAATCCGCCTCGGGTGAATAGAACGAGCTGTTCTGCGCGAACGGAATGCTCGCGTAGCTGTTGATGAACTTCCCGATGAGCGTGTGGTTCTCGAGCGGGGTGAACGTGAGCTTGGCCACGCCGTCCCAACCGTGGAACTCGCGCGTGCCCGGCTGGAATCCGAACAGCGCCGCGTTCGTGACCGCGGTGCGCGGACGGTCGGCGGAGATCATGAACCACAGCCGGTCGCGCAGCAGCGGACCGTCGACTTCGATCTCCGGCAGGCTCGACATCGTCGGCCGCGCGTCTTTGTTGAAGTTGAGTGCCGAGCCGGTGGCGTTGCCGCCGAAGAACGGGATGCCGGTGGGATGCGTCGCCTGTCCCTGCTCCTGCAGATCGGTATCGCGGTAATGCCACTCGGCGACGCCGGCGAGCTTGTTCGTGCCCGACTTCGTCAAGACGTTGACGGTGCCGCCGGACGAGCCGTACTCGGCGTCTTTGCCGAACGTCTGGATCGAGATCTCCTGGATGGCGTTGAACGGCAGGTTGTTGCCGAACGTGTGCGTGACCGGATCGGTCGTGTTGATGCCGTCCAGCACGTAGTCGTTCTGGGCGACGTTCGCGCCGGAGACCATCGGGTTCGAGCCGCCGCCCGATCCCGTCGACGTGCCGGCCGCCTGGAACAGCACGTTCTGATACGAACGATTCGACGCGCCGACGGTTCCGTACTGCAGATGCTCCTGCCCGAAGTTGGTCTGCGTCTGCGTTTGCGTCGGATCGACGACGACCTGATTCGCCGTGACGGTGACGGTCTCGGCCACTTCCAGCTGCATCGGGAGGTTGATCTTCGTCGTCTGGTTCAGACTGACGGTGACGTTGTCCCGCGTGACGCTGCGCAAGCCCGCGAGCTCGGCGGTCACGGTGTATTGGCCGGGTGGCAGCAGCGGCAGCGTGTACGCGCCGTTCGCATCCGAGACCTCGCTGCGCGTGCCCTGCAGCTGCGGACTGCTGACGGTGACGGTGACGCCCGGCAGCGGATTGTTCTGCGCATCGGTGACGATGCCGGTCAGAGCGCCGGTAGTACGCGACGTCTGGGCGAATACGAGCGGTACGGCGAAGAGCAGCAGGACCAGCGCGAACAGCGAACTTCTGATTCCTCTCTCCATACACATCCTCCTCACGCGAAATGTCCCGGCCGGCGCCGCTCCGGCGGGGAAGCGAGGGGGAAGGAGTGCAGGAAGATGTCCCGTACGGGCCAGCGGAGCGAAGTCGCTGGCGGACGTCGAGTTGACGCAGGCCCAGATCGCCATTTGCTTCATGTGCAAATTCAAATGATTGATTTTTGCGATCCAAGAAAGTGTGCGGAGCTCAGCGTTGCGCAGCTTCTTTGCCCGTTCGCACTAGCGCCTTGTCAGGGCCGCTGCTATATTGCGCCATTCATTTTTTTCGAGCCCATCGGAAGAGGAACTTTGAATGGCGAAGGTGCAGGGGAAGAAGGCGAGCACAGCCGGACGTAAGCCCTCCACGAAAAAGCCGGTTACGCGCTCCGCCGCGAAGCCGGCCGTGAAGAAGCCGGCCAAGCCTGCGGCGCGCAAAGCTGCCGCTTCCAAAGGGGCGAAAGCGGTAGCGAAGGTCGTCAAGAAGGTCGAGAAGGTGGTCGCGAAAGCGGCCGAGAAGCTGCGCTCGAAGGTGAAACCGGCCATCGCGAAAGCGAAGCCGGCCCCGAAAGCCGCCGCCAAACCAGCTCCCAAGCCCGCACCGAAACCGGCTCCGAAGGCCGCCGCGAAAGCGGCTCCAGCCGCGAAGCCGGCCACTGCCGCGAAACCGGCCGCTGCCGCAAAACCGGCCGCCGTTCCCGCCAGGCCGGCGCCGAAAGCCGTCTCCAAACCCGCCGCCCCGCCCGCCGCGAAAGCGCCGGCAGCGAAGGCTCCGGCGAAACCGGCTCCCGCTGCGAAGCCGGCCGCGCCTGCGCCCGTTGCCCCGGCCAAACCGGCTCCCGCGCCCGCGCCGGCCGCCGAGAAACGCGTCCGCCGCCCCCGCACCCGCGTGACCTCCAACGGTACGCCGGTCGCTGCCTGGCTCTCCACCGCGGAGAACAAGCCCCGCCCGTCGTCGTTCATCCCCGCGCCCGCGCGGGCCGAGGCGCCTTCGCTGATTGCGGCGCCGCCTGCTTCTTCGGACCGCCTCGTGCGTCCGGAAGACGTCGTGGAGGTCGCCGTTCGCACCGTCCCGACCCGCGTCGACATCGAAATGGGCGGGGGCCGCGCCTACATCGGCCTCAACCCCGTCGAGATCACCCTCCGCGCCGGCGACGGCATCGAATGGGACTTTCGTTATCTCGGCGGCGCCGACGTCACCGCCGACGAGATCGTGATCGAGATCGAGAAGCCCGGCCCGTTCACTCAGACGACGTTCCGCTCCCGCAAGCCCGGCACCGCCCGCCCGCACCGTCAGCTGTCCGGCGCCGCGCAGACGTCCGCCGTCGGCAAACGGTTCTTCTACATCATCCGGGCGATGACGCCGTTCAAGACGGAGCTGGCGACCGCGCGGGCGTACGTGAACGTGGTGGCGTAGAGCGCGCGCCGTGCTCCGCTCCAGCGCAGACGACTTTCGCGATGCGCGCGATCTGATCGCGAATCAGCGCTTCGCGGACGCGTTGCCGCTGCTGGCGAAGGTCGTCTCGTTCGATCCGTCGAATCACCAGGCCTACGTCCTCTGGGTCGACTGCCACACCGACATGGAGCGCTTCGCGCGCGCCGTCGAGCTGGCGGATGAAGGCCTGACCCGCGGCATCGCGCCCGCCGAGCTGTCGATCGCCAAGTCGGAGGCGCTGACGAAACTCGGCCGCTACGAAGAAGCGGCCGCTGCGGCGCAGGCGGCGTTGGCTATCGATCCCTCGTCGAACGAGGCCGTGTTCGCGCTCGCGGAGATCGAGCTGGCTCGGGGCGATGCGCCAGCCGCGATTCGCATCCATCAGGACTTACTGCGACGAGATCCGCAGAACGAAGACGTCCACTACGCGCTGCTGGAGCTGCTGCTGGAATCGCAGCAGCCGCTCGTCGACACCGCGCGCGACTACCTGCGCAAGTTCGGCCAGGACGCCGACGTGCTGGCGATGCTCGGCCACGCGTACGTCGCGTCGCGCGAGTACCGCCGCGCCGACCGCGCGTTCCGCGATGCCGCCGAGCTGGAGCCCGACTCGGTCGAGCACCACGTGAACGTCCTGATGCTCGCCCGCATCACGCAGAACGACGCCGCGCACGACCGCTATCTCGAACAACTCGCCGACTTCGACGAGGAGCTGGCGGACGAAGTGGAAGACGAGCTGGAGCTGTTGCTGGCGGCGCCGGAGGATGCGGAGCCTTAGCGCGCCGCCAATCGCGCCGCGTGTTGCTCCTGCAGCGCGGCGATCGTCGACACGCCCTCTTTCACCGCGCGGATTCCTTCCACGCAGGCTGCCGCGGCGGAAAGCGTCGTGATGCAAGGGATGCCGACATGCAGCGCGGTCTTGCGGATGTACGTGTCGTCGTAGAACGCGGAGCGGCCGAGCGGGGTGTTGATCACCAGCGTCACCTCGCGGTTGATCATCCGGTCCACGATGTGCGGCCGTTCGCCCTCGTGCACCTTCCACGTCTCGCCGACTTCCACGCCGTTCTTCGTCAGGAAGTCGCGGGTGCCGGAAGTGGCGATCAGGCGAAAGCCGAGGCCGGCGAGCTCTTTCGCCAGGTGGGCGACGAGCGGGCGTTTGTCGTTGTCATTCACGCTGATGAACGCGGTGCCGCCGAGCGGCAGCGAAACGCCCGCGCCGAGGAGGGCTTTTGCGTAGGCCTCGCCGAACGAGTTCGATGAGGAGCCCATCACCTCGCCGGTCGACTTCATCTCCGGGCCGAGCACCGTGTCCTCGCGCGGGAAGCGGTTGAACGGGAACACGGGCGCCTTCACGAAGTAGCCGTCGACGCGAGGCTCGGTGGTGAGGCCGAGGGAACGAAGCGTATTGCCGGCCATCACTTTTGCGGCGATCTTCGCGAACGAAACGCCGGTCGCCTTCGAAACGTAAGGCACCGTGCGCGAGCCGCGCGGATTCACTTCCAGCACGTACAGCTCGCCCTGATGAATCGCGTACTGCACGTTCATCAGGCCGATGACATTCAGCGCCTTCGCCAGCTCGATCGTGCGGCGGCGGATGCGGTCCTGTTCGCGGTGGCCGATGATGTAGGGCGGGATCACGGTCGTCGAGTCGCCGGAGTGAATGCCCGCCTCTTCGATGTGCTCCATCACGCCGGCGACTACGATGTCGTGGCCGTCCGAGACCGCGTCGACGTCGATCTCGATCGCGTCTTCGAGGAAGCGGTCGATGAGGATCGGATGTCCGGGCGCGGCTTCTACCGCGAGCTCCATGTACTCGCGCAAATTCTCTTCGTCGTAAACGATCGCCATCGCGCGTCCGCCGAGGACGTAGGAGGGGCGGACGACGACGGGAAATCCGATCTGTTGCGCGACGCGGATGCCCTCGTCTTCCGACGTCGCGGCGCCATGTGCCGGCACGGGGATCTCGAGGCGGCCAACGAGCTCGCCGAAACGCTCGCGATCTTCCGCCACGTCGATCGAGTCCACCGACGTGCCCCACATCGGCACGCCCGCTTCGGCGAGGCCTTTCGCGAGCTTCAGCGGCGTCTGCCCGCCGAACTGCACGATCACGCCTTCCGGCTTTTC
>JAFAVZ010000536.1 GCA_019242175.1 Acidobacteriota bacterium | reverse complement strand
CCAAGGACGCATTGGCGAGCTACGAAAAGTCGTTGCAGCTGCGGCTCGCGGCGAGCGGCGACGCCGTCGACTCGGCGGACGAAGGACGGGCGGTGCTGAGGTCGCACCTGAAGCTGGCCGACGTGAAGATGAACGCCGGCAAGACGGACGACGCGGCGAAGCACATCGAGACCGCGCTCGATCTCGCGCGGCGTTTCGGCACGACGGCCGACCGTGGGGCGGTGGCGCGTCGCGAGGGCGAGCTCGCGTTGAGGCGCGGCGATCTCGTGAAGGCCGAGCAGGCATACCTCGTGGCGCTGCAGACCGTGCGGCAGGAATCCGATCCCACCACGCGGGTCTCCGTCGCCGGTCGCCTCGGTTACATCTACAAGCTCGCAAGCCGGCAGCAGGAGGCGATGCAGGCGTTCGACGTCGCGCTCGCCGGCGCGATGCAACTGCATGCCGCCGCCCCCGACCGCCCGTCGCACGTGCGGCAGATCATGAACATCCACAACGATCGCGCGGACGCGTTGCGCAGTCCGTTCGCGGCGGAAGGCATCCGGCTGCAGGATGCATTGCGCGAATACGAGGCCGCGTTGGACAACGCCGTCTGGCTCGCGAAAGCGGATCCCTCCGCCTACTCCGCGCGCCTCGGCGTGCTGTTCGCGAAGGCGCAGATCGCCGACACGTGGCGCGAGCTCGAGCCCGCGCGTGCGATCCCCCTTCTCGAAAGCCTTTTCGCCGAGGTGGCGGTGTTGCGCCGGGAGGATCCTTCGAATTTTCAGACGCAGTGGTTCGAGGCGCTGTTGCGCAGCGCGTGGGCCGATGCGACGCGCGCGTCGGGAGCGCAGCGCCAGGCGCTCGCTCGCTACGACGAGGCGGTGACGCGGATCGGGACGATGCAGCAGACGGATCGAGGGCGCTCGATCAGCAAACGCGATCTGACCAAGGTGTTGGCCGATCGCGGCGCGCTTCGCCTCACGCTCGGCGACGTCGCCGGAGCGTCTGCGGACGCGGTTGCCTGCCGCCCGTTCGCGGACGGCTTCACGATCGCGAAAGCGCGTCCGCTCGATCTGCGCGATGCAGCCTCTTGCTACGAGCTGGGTGGCGACGTGGCGATGCGCAACCGCCGCTCCGAAGACGCGCTGCACGACTACGACGCCGCGTTGGAGCGCTGGCGCGAATTCGAGCATCGCAAACTGACCAGCCCCTTTCTGCGCGAGCATCGCGCGTCGGCGGAACGCCGTCGCGCCGAGGCGGCGACGAGCGCCGCGCGATGACCACTGAGTCGATCAGTCGGCTCCTGCAACGCTCGCGCGACGGCGACCGCGAGGCGATGAGCGAGCTGGTGCCGCTCGTCTATCAGGAGCTGCGAAGGATCGCGGCGAGCTATCTCCGTTCGCAGCGGCCGGGACACACGCTGCAGCCGACCGCGCTCCTCAACGAGGCCTACATCCGGCTCGCGGGTGCCGAGGCGCAGCAGTGGAACGACCGGACGCACTTCTTCGCTGCGGCGGCGTCGATCATGCGCAACATCCTCGTCGATCACGCGCGGGAACGGCAGGCGGAGAAACGCGGTGGTGGCGTCACGCCGTTGCCGCTCGAGCTCGCGCGCAATCAGACGGCCGAAACGCCCGCGCATCTCGTCGCACTGGACGAGGCGTTGCGCGCACTCGCGGCATTCGACGAACGCAAGGCGCGCATCCTCGAGCTCCGCTACTTCGGCGGCCTGAGCGTCGAAGAGACCGCCGAGATCCTCGGCATCTCCGTCGCCACTGTGGGCCGCGAGGCGCGCTTCGCCGCCGCCTGGCTGAAGCGCGAGATCAGCGGCTGACGATTTTTTGTCGCGCCGATGATCGATCGCGGGAACGGAATCCGTGTGTGCTTTTGAAGGAGCGTTCCCATGCGCACGGCCCCGATCTCGGCAGTTCTGCTTTCGCTCGTCGTCCTCACTTTCGCCGCGGCTCCGATGGCTGCGGCGGCGGATTCTTCCGGAACCGACTTCTGGGTCGCGTTCCCGCGGAACATCCCGCCGGAAGAGACCAACTATCTGCTGATCAACGCCGAGGCGCCCACGTCCGGCGTGATCTCGAATGCGTCGCTCGCGATCAACGTCCCGTTCAACGTCGTTCCGGGGACGACGACCAAAGTCACCCTTCCCCTGACGCTGGAGATCAGCAGCAACGACCTCGTGGAGAGCAAGGGCGTGCACGTGACGTCGCTGGCTCCGATCACGATTCACGGCTCGTGCTACCGGACGTTTTCCAGCGATGCGTACCTGGCCCTTCCGGTCGATGCCATCGGCACTGACTACGTGTTGATGAGCTGGGGCCCGGGCGTCGGGTACGGCAGCGAGCTCACCGTGGTCGCGACGCAGAACGCCACCACGGTCACCATCACGCCGACCGTCAGCGCCGGCGTGCGGAACGCGGGCGTGCCGTTCCAACTCGTGATGCAACAGGGCCAGAGCTACCTCCTCGCGCCGGCCGGCGGCGATGGGGATCTCACCGGTTCGACGATCGTCGCCGACAAGCCGATCTCGGTCTTCGGCGGCAACTCCGCCGGCCAGGTTCCGACGACGGAGGTCGATTTCGCCGAGCACATGGTCGAGCAGATGTTCCCGGTCAACGCGTGGGGACAGACGTTCACGGCCATGCCGCTGGCCATGCGCAGCGGCTCCTTCTTTCGCGTGCTCGCGTCGCAGAACGGAACGGAAGTCACGTACAACGGCGCCCTCGCGGCCAATCTCAACGCCGGCCAGTTCTCCACGTTCCTGTCGACG
>JAFAVZ010000383.1 GCA_019242175.1 Acidobacteriota bacterium | reverse complement strand
GCATCAAGGCGAGCCAGTGTTGCAGGCGCCCCTCGCTGAATTGATACGCGTACTCGCGGATCATGCCGCTGAGGCCGCGCGGCGGGCAGGTCGTGCCGAACACCGGCGTCAGATCGGGATGCTCCACCGACTGGAAAATCTTCACGTCCGTCGTCTGCCGCGGGATCGGCACGTCGCCGCGCACGTTGCGCACGCTCGACGGCTTCTCCTTCGGCACCGCGGGCCGATTCGCCGGATCGAGATCCGCGCCCCAGCCCGGCACTTTCGCGTAGCGTTCGCTCATCTCCGTCATCGTTTCCTCCTTACGCCGCGGGCAGGACCACGGGCTTGATGCACTCCTCCCGTTTCCCGGTGAAAACCTCATAAGCCTCGGCGATCTCGTCCAGCGCGTAGCGATGCGTGATGATCGCCTTCGGGTCGATGCGTCCCTCCCGCACGTGCTCGAAGAGCCGCGGCAGATGGCGCTTCACCGAGCATTGATTCGCGCGGACGGTCAGCCCTTTGTTGACCACATTGCCGATCGGCACGAGGTTGAACGTCGGCCCGTAGACGCCGACGACCGAGATCGTGCCGGCCTTGCGCACCGAGTTGATGGCCCAGACCAACGCCGTGGCCGCGCCGGCCTGCAGCTTGATCTTGAGGCCGGTGAACGTCTGGAGGAGATCGCCGTGCGCGTCGGCGCCGACGGCGTCGATGCAGACGTCCGCGCCGCGATACTCGGTGATCCGCTTCAGGTAGAGCACGACGTCGCCCACTTCCTGGAAGTTGAACGTCTCGGCCGGGCCGTACTGGCGGACGAAGTCGAGGCGGTAGTCGAGATGATCGGTCACGATCACCCGGCCGGCGCCCATGAGCCAGGCGGAGCGGGCGGCGAAGATGCCGACCGGGCCGGCGCCGAAGACCACGACGGTGTCGCCTTCCTTGATGTCGCCCATCTCCGCGGCCTGATAGCCGGTCGGACAGGCGTCGGTCAGTAGCAGCGCGTCTTCTTCGTCCATCCAGTCGGGGATCTTCGTCGGCCCGATGTTCGCGAACGGCACGCGCACGTACTCCGCCTGCCCGCCGTCGTAGCCGCCCGTCGTGTGCGAGTAGCCGTAGATGCCGCCCACGGCTGTGGCGTTCGGATTCGAGTTGTGGCAGTCGCTATAGAGATCGCGCGAGCAGAAGAAGCAGGTACCGCACGCGATGTTGAACGGCACGAGGACGTGATCGCCGGCCTGGAGATTGTCGACGTTCTCGCCGACGTCTTCCACGATGCCGGTGAACTCGTGGCCGAACGTCGTACCGACGCGCGTGTCGGGCACGAGGCCGTGGTAGAGATGGATGTCCGAGCCGCAGATGGCCGCGCGCGTGACGCGCACGATCGCATCGTTGGGATGCTCGATCTTCGGCTTCGGTTTCTGGTCCACGCGGACGCGGAACGGTCCGCGGTAAGTCATCGCCTTCATCGTCGGCTCCCTCCTTTTACGTTTTGCATTCATTGCAAACAACGCACCGACAAATTGCCTTAAATGCAACGCTCGCCAGGAGTCATTCCGAAGCGAAGGCGACCGTGCATAATGGCCCGCCTATGCGCCGTCTCGCACTGTTGCTCCTCTTCGCTTTCACCCTCCCCGCGCTCGCCCAACGCAACCTCACCGTCGACGACTTCGCGCAGATCAAAGACGTCGGCGACCCGCATCTCTCGCCGGACGGCAACTGGGTGCTCTACACCGTTCGCCAGCCCGACCTCACCGAAGACAAAGGTCGCACGCACGTTTGGATGGCGAAGTACGACGGCACCGAGCAGGTGCAGGTCACGAGCGGCAAAGACAGCGAGTCGTCGCCGCGTTGGAGCCCGGACGGAAAGTGGATCTCCTTCCTCTCCAGCCGCGGCACGGACGACGAGATCACGCAGCTTTGGCTCCTCGACCGTCGCGGCGGCGAGGGGGTGAAGGCGACCGAGTTCAAGGGCGACATCGATGAGTACGAGTGGTCGCCGGACGGCTCGCGCATCGCGTTCGTCGTGCAGGATCCCGATCCGCAGCAGCCGTCGGATCCGAAGAAGACGAAGCCGGTGATCGTCGTCAGCCGCTTCCAGTTCAAGCAGGACCGCGTCGGCTATCTCACGACACGCCGCCAGCATCTGCATCTCTTCGACGTCGCCACGCGGAAGAGCGAGCAGCTGACGACCGGCAACTTCGACGAGGCGTTGCCCGCGTGGTCGCCGGCCGGCAGGCAGATCGCGTTCACATCGAAGCGCACCGAAGATCCCGATCGCAGCAACAACTACGACGTGTTCGTCATCGACGCGAAGGGCGGCGCGACAGCGAGGCAGCTGACGACTTACCGCGGCGCCGACTCGCCGCCGGACTGGAGCAGCGCGCCGGCGTGGTCGCCGGACGGCAAGTGGATCGCGTATCTCCAGGGCGGCGCTCCGGAGCTCATCTACTACGGCGTCCATCACCTCGCCATCATCCCGAGCGCCGGCGGCGAGCCGCGCATCCTCAACGCGAAGCAGGACCGCGACGTCACGAGCCACCGCTGGTCGCGCGACGGGCGCTATCTGTACTTCATCAGCGAAGACGACGGCGCGGAGATCGTGCAGCGCATGCCGGCTGCAGGCGGCGATCTGGAGACGATCGCCGGCGGACGCCGCACCGTCCTCGACTACGACATCGGCGTGGACGATCGCATCGTCCTGCTCTCCACGGATGCGACCCATCCCGCCGAGGTGATGCGGGTGGATGGGAAGGCGATCACGAGCCAGAACGCGGACTTTCTCAAGCAGGTGCGCCTCTCGGCGTACGACGAGACGAAGTTCAAGAGCAAGGACGGTACGGAAGTGCACGGGTTCGCCGTGCGGCCGCCCAACTTCGAGATGGGCAAGAAGTATCCGGCCGTGCTGCGCATCCACGGCGGGCCGGTGATGCAGTTCAGCAATCGGTTCCTCTTCGAGTGGCAGCTGCTCGCCGCGAACGGCTATCTCGTGCTCGCCGCGAATCCGCGCGGCAGCTCCGGCCGCGGGCAGGATTGGTCGCGCGCGATCTGGGCCGACTGGGGGAACAAGGACGCGCAGGACGTTCTCGCCGCTGTAGACGACGCCGTCCGCCGCAACCTCGCCGACCCAGCCCGCCTCGGCGTAGGCGGCTGGAGCTACGGCGGCATCCTGACGAACCAGGTGATCGTGCAGGATCAGCGGTTCAAGGCGGCGACGAGCGGCGCCTCGATCGCGAACGTGCTCGCCGGCTACGGGACCGATCAGTACATCGTCGAGTACGAGCTGGAGCTCGGAAAACCGTGGGAGCATCCCGACATCTACACGAAGCTCTCCGCGCCGTTCCTCCACGCAGACCGCATCAAGACCCCGACGCTGATCCTCTGCGGCGACAAGGATTTCAACGTGCCGCTGCTGAACAGCGAGCAGCTCTACCAGGCGCTGCGCTCGATCGGAACGCCGACGGAACTGGTCATCTATCCCGGCCAGTACCACGGCATCTCGAAGCCGAGCTACGTCAAGGATCGCTACGAGCGGTATCTCGCGTGGTACGGGAAGTATTTGAAGTGAGCACCATCGTGTCATCCTGACTCGCGAAGACGAGGAAGGATCCCCTGATGCGGGCGGAAAGCGCACGGGCCGGGAGATCCTTCGCCCTCTGCGGGGCTCAGGATGACAGCCGCTGCAGTGAGCGCGCACCATCGTGTCATCCTGACTCGCGAAGACGAGGAAGGATCCCCTGATGCGGGCGGAAAGCGCACGCACCCGGAGATCCTTCGCCCTCTGCGGGGCTCAGGATGACAATCGCTGTAGTGAGCGCGCACCATCGTGTCATCCTGACTCGCGAAGACGAGGAAGGATCCCCTGATGCGGACGGAAAGCTCACGCACCCGGAGATCCTTCGCCCTCTGCGGGGCTCAGGATGACAGCCGCTGCAGTGAGCGCGCACCATCGTGTCATTCTGACTCGCGAAGACGAGGAAGGATCCCCTGATGCGGGCGGAAAGCGCACGTGCCCGGAGATCCTTCGCCCTCTGCGGGACTCAGGATGACAATCGCTGTAGTGAGCGCGCACCATCGTGTCATCCTGACTCGCGAAGACGAGGAAGGATCCGTACCTTCAGGCGCAGCTCGAGATCGGTACGGATCCTTCGCCGTCTACGCGGCTCAGGATGACACCGGCACAGCGACGCGGAGGCTTTGCCAACCACCGCACCGGCCCGTGGCCGGTCGCCCTCTGCGGAGCTCCGGATGACAGTGCGACTCTTCGGTCTGATCGCCCGGGACGGGCCGCGTGCGGTGATCTTCCGCCGCGGCCCGTCCAAACGCGTGCATCTCGTCTCTTGGAACACGGACACCGACGCGATCGAGCCCGGCCAGACGTTTCACGGACGCGTTTACGAACGGTACGACCGCATCCGCTCGCCCCGCACCTCCAGCTGGAGATGACGATCTGGGATGTCCACGAGCGCAACGGACCCTGGTACGTCATCGAGCATCGCATCCTCTCCGACGGCGAGCTGCTCCTCGATCTCGGCAGAACCGAATGGGCCGACTTCACCTCATCGGGAGATCTCGTCTTCGCTCGAGGCTCCGCGCTCCTGCGGACGCCCATCGTCCGCGGAACGTCGCAGGAGGCCACCACGATCGTTGACTTTGCCGACGAACCGCAGGAGGAACGCGACGGCGGCGACGAGCGCCCAGGGGCCCAGTAATCCCACGATGCTGTCGCCGAACGACGCGCGGATCGTCATCGCGCCGAGGAGCCAGGCGCAGGCGGCGAGGATGCCGTAGAACCAAGGGTCCACGCCGCGGTTGCGCGCAGCGGATGCAACCCGCCATGTGGCGATCAAAACCAACAAGGGCTCGACGAAGCGCACGTCAGCGCTTCTTCGTCACGGCGCGTTCCACTTCGTCCGGATTGAGCGGCTTGTTGATCACGCCGGTCACGAAGTCGCGGTCCGCGGTGCTGATCGACTGATCCTTCACGCCGGTGATCACGTACAACGCCGGCGCGTGCTCGGCGGGCTTGCGGCGGAGGAAGTCGAGCACTCCCCACCCGTCCATGCGCGGCATCAGGATGTCGAGGAAGATGAGGTCGTAGCGGTTCGCCTTCAGCTGCTTCACCGCGTCCGCGCCGTTCTCCGCCTCATCGAACGGCACCCCGTGGCGATTCAGCACCGCGCCGATGAGCTTGCGCGCGATCGGATCGTCGTCGGCGACGAGTGCGCGGCGTCCCGCCTCGGCGGGCTTCGCCGGCGCGGGAGCGGGCGTCGGTTTCGCCGGTGCCGAAGACGACCGTGATGGGGAAGCGGCGGACGATCGCCCCATCTCCTGCGGCGTCACCGCGGTCACGGCGGGCGTCGAACGACGATGCACGCGCGGCGCGGCGGGAGCGCTCGGATCGATGCGCGCCAGCGCGACGGCCAGCTCGTCCATCGTCTGGTAGCGATCCTCGACCTTCTTCGCCATCGCCTTCTTCACGATGTCGCCGAAACCCTTCGGCACGTTCGGCGCGACCACGGTGATGTCCTCCGGGTCGTGCATGATCACGTGCATCAGCGTCTCGGTCGACGTCTCCCCTTCGAACGCGCGCCGTCCGGAAAGCGACTCGTAAAGCACGGAGCCGAGCGCGAAGATGTCCGTGCGCGCATCGACTTCGCGCCCGAGGGCTTGTTCGGGGGACATGTATTGGATGGTACCGATCACCATCCCGGCCTGCGTCATCGCCTGTTGCGCGCTCGCATTGCCGATCTGCTTCGCGATCCCGAAGTCGAGGATCTTCGCGCCCCGGCGGGAGAGGATGATGTTGTCCGGCTTGATGTCGCGGTGCACGATCTGTTTCTCGTGCGCCTCGCCCAACGCGTCGGCCGCTTCGCGCGCGAGGCGCAGCGTCTCGATCAGCGTCAGCGGCCCGCGTTTCAGCTTCGAGGCGAGCGACTCCCCTTCGACCAACTCCATCGCGATGAAGAGCCCTTGCGGCGACTCCTCGATGCCGTAGATCGTCGCGATGTTTGGATGATTGAGCTGCGCGATCGTCCGCGCCTCGCGCAGGAATCGCTCCTTCCACTCCGGATCCTCGGCGATCCCCTGCGAGAGGATTTTGATCGCGACGGGGCGCAGGAGACGCGTGTCTTCCGCACGCCAGACTTCTCCCATTCCTCCCGTGCCGAGACGCGAGATCAGCCGATAGGTACCTAGGTTCATCGGGGCGTCGGATTTTATCTCTGTCACAGTCGTTTCACGTATTTTTCACGCAAACTCGGAAGGCGGCGCGGCAGGCCGTTCGAACACCTCGGAGAGCGCGTCGATGGCGATGCCGATCTCGCGCTCGACGCGGCGCACGACCGACTCCACGTCGGACGGCATCACGCCTCTTTTTGCGTCGCGCTCCGCGCGCTCGCAGAGCAGATGCAACCGCTTCGCGCCGACGTTGCCCGAGCTGCTCTTGAGCGCGTGCGCGGCGCGGCTGAACGCGATCGGATCCTCCAGCACCATCGCGCTGCGCATCGCGGCGAGCCGCTCCGGCGCGTCTTTGCGGAACAGCGCGAGGAGGCTGGTGAAGAACGATGCGTCGTCGCGATTGAACGCGACGAGCCGTTGCAGCGCCGCGATGTCGAGCACATCGGGATCGGGCGGCCGTGTCCAGCGTTCGATGATGCCCCGCAGGTCGTGATCGCCGACCGGCTTCGCGATGTAGTCGTCCATCCCCGCCGCGAGGCACTTCTCCCGTTCGCCGTCGAGCGCGTGCGCGGTCATCGCGACGATCGGCGTGTGCCGCACCTCGCCGTCGAGATTGCGGATCGCCGCAGTCGCCGCGTAGCCGTCCATGATCGGCATCTGGCAGTCCATGAAGATGAGGTCGTACGCGGTCTTCTGCACCGCCTCGACCGCCTCCTTCCCGTTCTCCACGACTTCGGCGTCGTAGCCGAGGACGCGGAGTTGGCCGAGGGCGACGTGTTGGTTCACGGCGTTGTCTTCGACGATGAGGATGCGCAGTGGGCTTACCGTTGCCGGCGGCTGTTCCGCCGCGTGCGGCAGCTCCGTCGCGCCGATGAGTCCCGCGATCGTCTTGAGCAACACCGGCTGGCGGACGGGCTTGAGAAGGAACGCGTCGAAGCCGGCGTCGCGGAATGCCTCGTGGTCGCTCTTGCGCCGGCCGATCGCCGTGAGGAGCAGGAGCTTCGTGCGATCGAATCGTGTGTTGCGACGCACGGCGCGGGCGAGATCGAGGCCGCCGACTTCCGGCATCTGCATCTCCACCACCGCGACGGCGTACGGCTTATCGTTGCGCACGGCGGCCCACAACAAGTCCGTCGCGCGGTCGACGCTTTCCGCCTCGTCGACTTCCACAGCCGCGGCGGCGAGTTGGCGTCGCAGCACGAGGCGGTTCACCGGGTTGTGATCGACGAGGAGCACGCGCATGCCGGCGAGGTCGTAACTGCGGCGGGTGCGGATCGCATCGCGATTGCGCTCCAGCTCGATCGTGAACCAGAACGTCGAGCCTTCGCCGACGTGCGACGCCATCCCGATGCGGCCGCCCATCAATTCGACGAGCTCTTTGCTGATGGCGAGACCGAGGCCGGTACCGCCGTATTGGCGCGTGGTGGTGCCGTCGGCTTGTGTGAATGCGGAGAAGAGCCGCGGCTGCACGTCGTCGGCGATGCCGATGCCGGTATCGGCCACGAGGAACCAGAGCGTGACCATGTCGTCGAATTCGCTCTGGCGCATCACCGAGAGCGAGACTTCGCCGCTCTCCGTGAACTTCACCGCGTTCGCGACGAGGTTCAGCAGCACCTGGCGCAGGCGCGTGGCGTCACCGCGGTACGAGCGCGGGACGTCGGGATAGACGATCTGGCGCAGGCGCAGATTCTTCGCCGCCGCGCGTTCCGCGAACAGCTCGATCACGCTCTCGACCACGTCGTCGAGATCGAAGTCGACCATGTCCAGCGTCAGCTTGCCGGCCTCGATTTTCGACAGATCGAGCACATTGTTCACGACCGTCAGCAGCGCCTCCGCGCTAGAGCGGATCATCTGCGCGTACTCGTACTGCTGCATGTCGAGCCCCGTGCCGAGGAGGAGGTTCGTCATGCCGATGACGCCGTTCATCGGGGTGCGGATCTCGTGGCTGATGTTCGCCAGGAACTCCGATTTCAAACGCGCCGACTCGATCGCGGCGTCGCGCGCGCGGGCGAGCTCCAGCTCTGTCGCGCGGCGCTCGGAGATGTCGCGCGCGACGGCCTGGAAGCCGCTGATGTCGCCGTTGTCGAAGAGCGCCTGCACGTTCTGGCCGATCCAGATCCGCTCTCCGCTCTTCGACTCGATCACCATCTCGTAGTAGGTGCTCTGGGTGCGCGTGCGGAACTGGTCGCGGTAGACCTCTTCGGCGCGCTGGCGGTGATCGGGCGCGATCATCGTCAGGAAGTGTTTCCCGTAAAGCTCTTCCTCGGTGTAGCCGATGCGCTCCAGCCCGCGTGCGTTGATGAACGTGAAGTGTCCGGTGTAATCGGTGCGGTAGACGATGTCCGTCGCGTTCTCGACGATGTGCCGATAAAGCTCGCGCCCTTCGCGCAGTTGCGCCTCGGCGCGGATGCGCTCCGTGATGTCTTCGATCGTGCCGTCGTAGTAGAGGACTTCGCCGTTCGGCCCGCGCACCGCGCGTGCGTTTTCGCTGATGCTGACGACGGAGTGATCGCGCCGCCGCCACGTGCTGACGAGATTGCGGATCTCGCCCTTCGTTTCCAGCACGCGTTTGAACTCGACCCGGTCGTAGTCGGCGTGCAGGCCGTCACGTTCGAGGTCGCTCTTGGCCAGCTCCTCCAGCGTGTCGTAGCCGAGGATCTCCAGCGCCTTCGCGTTGGCGAACAAAATCCGACCGTCCGGCGTCGTGCGATAGATGCCGATGGGAGCGTTATCGAAGACGTTGCGGTACGCGTCCGGATCGAACGGGTGCCGTGGGACCACGCATGCATGTTAGCGCTTTGGTGCGCGGGCGTCTCGCCCGCAGCCGTCGGGCGTCCTGGCCCGACGTTACGCATGTTCGCCACACACGGCGGTCGGTGCGCGGGCGTCTCGCCCGCAGCCGTCGGGCGTCCTCGCCC
>JAFAVZ010000090.1 GCA_019242175.1 Acidobacteriota bacterium | reverse complement strand
TGATGATGCCGTGGCTCGAGCTCCTCTGCGGCCTCGCCCTCGTCCTCGGCATCTGGAAAGAGACCGCGCGCAGTCTCATCGCGGCGATGCTCGTGATGTTCATCGTCGCGATCGGCATCAACCTGCTGCGCAGCAACGCGATCGATTGCGGCTGCTTCGACGTGAGCGCCGCGGGCAAGACGCGCGAAGAGCGGCTCGCCGACATGGGTTTCGTGGTGTTCCGCGACATCGGCATGCTCGTGATGTGCGCACAGCTCTGGTGGGCTGCGCGCACGCGCACTCAGGTCGCGAACGTCGCTTCCAGCAACGCCTGAATCTTCTTCTGCAGCTCCGGCACTTTCGCCTGTTCGTCGCCGTAAAGCGAGACCCAGATGGCCGGGCGGCATTGACCCCGGCCCGGCTCGATCTCGATCATCCACCAGCCGTCGTTCCAGTTCGCGACTGAGCCGGTGAAGTTGATGGGAGGCAGATCGACGGCCGTCGTTCCTTCGAACAGATCCGATGTGTAGCGGTCGCCGTCGCGACGCAGATGCAGCGCGTCGAGCACTCGTTGATGCGCGGTCGGACGATCGAGCTTCACCGCGGGATGGCGAAAGTAGGCCATCGTGCGCGGCTCGCCGGGATGGCGTTCGAGGAAGTGACGAAGATTCGCGAGGAACGACGCCCAGCCGGCGTTCAGCGTGTCGAGCTCGTCGTCCCACGCATCGTCGCCGAAGCCGGAGTGAACGAGGCGCAACACGGTCTCGCCGCCGCGCGCCTCGATGTAGTAATCGATGGCCACGGTCTCCGGCCCGCCGACGTCGCCCGTGCGCAGATGCCTGTTCGGCTCCCACACGGTGATCGGCGACTCCCACTCCATCCCTTCGCTGAACGACGACCAGATCGCTCCGCCCGCTCCCGGCCTCACGCGAGCGTCGAGCGGGAACCAGCGCTTCAGCTCCTCCCCTTCCGTGAGCGCGCGCCAGACTTCCTCGGGCGTCGCCTGGATCGTGACTTCCGCTTCGACTTTCTTCACCGCGACACCTTCCTGTAAGTCGTCTCGGCCACGAGCATCTCCTTGCCGTCCGGCATCGCGAAGTAGAGCGAGAAGACGTCGCCTTTCATCACGAAGCGATACTTGCGCTCCTCGTTCGTCGGTGGCTCGAGATAGCTGCCGGCGAGGATCATCGCGTTCTGCGTCTCGTCGTACTTGCCGGCGGCGGAGATGGCGTACGTGCCCAGCGTGTCGAAGCCGGTGAGCGTGTACTCGTTCGTACGCGTGTCGAAGCCGAAGAGCTGCAGCGCCTCCGCCGACGTCTTGCCGTTCAGCTTCGTGGTGACCTGCAGGAAGCGGCCGCCGAGGATCATCTTCGCTTCGCCGCTGCCGCGGAAAACGACTGGCGGCTGCGCCGGATCGAGCCACAACTTCGTCGTGACGTCGAGCTTCCCCGCGCGCGCTTCGAGTCGTCGATGCTCCGCCACCGGTTTCGACATCTCGGCGTACGACGCCATCATCTCGTCGACGTTCACCTGCTGTTGGGCGACGATGGACGTCGCGAGGACCGACGTCGCCAAGGCTATGAGGAGAAGGACCCGTTTCATGACTGCTCCTTTCGGCGTGCGGGATACGCACCGAGGAAAAGGCGGAAGTTGCGCCCGACCTCGGCGTGGTCGTCGTGATACTTCGCCACGAGCCGCGCAACGTCGTTCGCCAACTCCTCGGCGAAAGCCTGGCGATCGGCGGCGTTGGCGAAGCGAATGTCCGTCTGGAGGCTGAACGTCGCGATGCGTTTCTTCGCGGCGGCTGCTTTCTCGCGCAATGCGCCGAGGTCGCGGATCGCCTGCGCCGCGAGCGCGACGAGGTACGTGCTGGAGAAGCGATCCTGAATCGCGTCGGGATCGGCGGCGAGCGAGCCGAGGACTTCAGGATCGATGAGGTAGTGCGTGGCTTTCGCGCGGACGATACGCTCGATGCAGTTGCCGGTGCGTCGCTCTTCGACTTCCTCGAGGAAGCCGGCTTTCTCGAGCTCGCGCAAGTGATAGTTGACCTTCTGGCGGGCGATACCGAGACGGCGGGCGACGGTGGCGGCGGAACCGGGCTCGCGCAGCGCGTCGAGGATCTGCAGGCGCATCGGCTTCAGCAGCGTTGCGGCGCGTGCGGCGCCGGCGACCATGTCGACTGCTTCGTTCATCGCCGTTCAATCTAGATCCGACAAATTTTCTTGTCAAGGATATAGATTGATTCGGTATCAACAAAAAAGGCCGCCCGAGCGGGCGGCCTCGATTCAGAACATGCTGGCCTGTTTTCAGAACACGCGAAGCATCGCGCCGACGTCCTCGCCGATCGTGTTCAAGTTGCGCTTCATGAGGTCCTGATAGTTGCCGCCGTACACGCCGACGCCCGAACGGCGCTGTTGCGTGAAGCGGAGCAGCGTCTCACCCGTGGCCGCGTCGATGACCTCGCCTTCGATCTCCGACCGGGCCGCACCGGCGCCGAATCCAGCCCAGTAACGCGCCGCGCGCGATCCCGGATCCATCTCCGTGACCTTGCCGCGGATGATCAACG